>JAQVZL010000109.1 GCA_028708215.1 Bacteroidales bacterium | reverse complement strand
CAAAAGTAATAAAATAAACGCTAAGGGGAAAACGAGGTGATAAGACCCCACTCCCGGCATCCTATAATACTCCCAATAATTCAGACCACAGGGTAAGTTTAATAAAAAACGATTAAATTTGCTCATTGGCCTCATCAATAGATAGGTTTTCTCTTTTAGAGAGAAATGAAACCAAATTTGAAACAGACCCCGAAAAGAAAGAATTCATCACTTATTACCTTTTTGCCACTAGACTTAGATATATTAGTTTATGGGTGTTTTCTGAATGGGTAATATAGTGATTGTAAATGAGTGGTAAAGACTAATATAATAACCACTTAAAAAGGTTTCAAAATCTTTACATAAGAGCATTAAAACTGGAAACTTAAATACTAATAGATGCTATTGCCTTTTGAGTCTATGGCAACTATTACGGGCATGTTATTTACAACTAGTTTACGAATTGCTTCGGTTCCGAGTTCTTCAAAGGCTATTACTTGGGCACTCTCTACACATTTGGCCATTAGTGCTGCGGCACCACCAATTGCAGCAAAGTAAATACCGCCATTTTTTACAATTGAATCAATAACCTCTTGACTACGAAACCCTTTGCCTATCATCACTTTGAGACCTTTATCTATAAGAGATGGTGAATATAGATCCATCCTGCCACTTGTAGTTGGCCCTATTGAGCCAATTGGCTTTCCAGGTTTGGCTGGGCATGGGCCAGCATAAAAAACAGCAGATCCAGAAAATTCAAAAGGCATCTCTTTACCCTGCTCCAACAGTTCACAAAGTTGTTTATGAGCAGCATCGCGGGCAGTATATATAGTTCCAGAGATATAAACCATATCTCCTGTTTTTAAATTTCTAAGAGCTTCATCTGTAAATGGCGAAGTTAGTTCTATTCTATTTTGACTCATGGCTTTCTAATAATGAATGAATGAAATGTTGAACAAATTGAGATTAAATTAGATATGAATCATGGAAATTCAAATTAGGTACTCAATCTATTTAGTAAAAACTGAAGTGATTTAAACGTAAATAATTACAAAGAGCCCTGTGCGTGCCTGGTTGCATGGCAGCCTATGTTTACAGAAACAGGTAAACCAGCAATATGCGTAGGATAAGTAAGAATGTGCACATCCATAGCGGTGGTTGAACCTCCCAACCCCGCAGGCCCTATCCCCAAAGCATTTACTGCCTCTAACAACTCGGCCTCTAATGCAGCATGAGCGGCATTTTCACTGGATGTGCCAACAGGTCTAAGGAGAGCTCTTTTACTAAGTATCGCGCTCTTCTCCATTGTTCCACCAATACCTACTCCAACAATAATTGGAGGGCACGGATTAGCACCAGCCTCTTTAACTGTCTTTAGCACAAAGTCTTTAACCCCTTGTAAACCTTGGCTAGGTTTAAGCATTTTAACTTGGCTCATATTTTCACTACCAAATCCTTTTGGAGCAACAGTAATGTCAAACACCTGCCCAGGTATTATCTCATAATGAACTACCGCAGGAGTATTATCTTTAGTGTTTTCTCTATCTAACGGATCTTTTACTACAGACTTACGCAAAAAACCTTTCTCGTAACCTTGTCTTACTCCTTGATTTATTGCATCTTCTATATAGCCTCCCTCAATATGTACCTCTTGCCCCATAGTTACAAAAACCACTGCCATTCCAGTATCTTGGCAAATGGGGCTTCTCTCTTCTCTAGCAATAGTTGCATTCTCTGTTAGAGTGGCTAATATTTCTCTACCTAAAGCAGAACTCTCTCTCTTAATATTTAAAGCAAAAGAGTCACGTATATCTTTTGTCAATACAGTATTAGCTTCTATGCATAACTTTTCTACAAGCTCAGTTATTTGCGAAGCATTTATTTTTCTCATTATCTCTGTTGTTAATTTTTTAAACTAATCTTTCCTCTTTAAGAAATGAACAGTATTTCTGTTTTCAAGATCACACGAGTTATTACCAATTAAACCTACCAAACACCATGTAGAGGTTTTAGTGTCATGCACTATACGCTTTACTAAATAGAAATCTTCTACACCAGATGTATTGCTAACATGCAATCTAGGGCCATCACACTCAATTATCTCATCTCCTATTTTAATATGATCTTCATCAAAATAAGAGACCGATACATTTTGGGCTAGCTTCTCTTCTATTCTCTTCCCTAACCTATCTAGATCAATATTAGGCTTATCTAAAAACCTTAAAACAAACCCTTGGCGAATATCTGAACTAAAATAACTCTTATCTGAAACACCAAACTCATTCTCTAGTAACTGCATAGTTACATCTTCTGCAGTATGAGCCATTTTCCTAGATGTTAGCGATTTATGTACAATGTCAAAAATACTCTCTGGTAGAGGGCCAAAAATACTAGGACGTGTTACAATAACCTCCTCTCCAATACCTACCATAATATCGGCATTTATTCCAAGGGCAGGGTATAGCTGTTCGAAGTGCTCTACAATAATTCTCTTATCACGCTCTAAGGTCTTCTTCACAAACTCAACAATTTCAAACATCTGTGTGAAAGCCATTTGAAATCTCATATCTATGTGGTAAGAACCTGCATCGCTAAAACTCTCTAACCCCTCTTTAACCTGCATAATTTTACGAGGGTTTATAACATCATCGTCATTAGAAAGCTCAAGCCCAGGAAACATTCCCTTTATAAGAGAAGATTTCCCAGAACCTGCATCTCCAACAATTCCAATTAACTTATCACTAAAATGCAAATGTTTTTGAGCAATATGTTCTCCTAAAAACATTAGTCGCTCACGCCCTCTTGGAGCAAAATATTGCGAAGATACCGAGTATACTTCTCTATAAATTTGCATAATACATATTCAGTTAAAAGGTAATTAGATAATCTAAAGAGTAAACTTCATGTTCATTAACGGAGCATGCTGCTGTGCACCATAAACATCTGTCTCGCCAAGCGCTCCAGAAGGG
>JAQVZL010000056.1 GCA_028708215.1 Bacteroidales bacterium | reverse complement strand
GCATGGCTACATCGGGGCCAGGGGCTACAAATTTAATAACTGGAATTGCCGATGCTATGCTAGATTCAACACCTATCGTATGTATTACAGCTCAAGTATTTACAGACAAATTAGGAACAAGTTTTTTTCAAGAAGCAGATACTATAAGTATTACTATACCAGTAACAAAATGGAACTACCAGATAACAGAAGCAAACGAAGTGGCAGATATTATGGCAAAAGCATTTTACGTTGCTAAAAGTGGAAGGCCTGGCCCAGTTCTTATTAGTTTTACTAGAAACGCTCAAACAGAGTTAACCAACTATTTGCATAGACCCTATAAGCCATTTAAAATTAGAGAAAGAAGTAGCTATGATGAAAACTTGGGTTTAATACCCAATGCTGCCAACCTTATAAACGAATCTAAAAAACCTATGATTATAGTGGGGCAGGGGGTTGTTTTATCGAATGCAGAAAAAGAGTCACTTGGCGTTGCCCAGAAAGGTAATATACCTCTTGTCTCTACGCTTATGGGAATCTCGGCAATCCCTACAAACCACCCTCTTTTTATGGGGAATGTGGGAATGCACGGCAATTTAGCTCCTAATAGAATGACTCAGGAGAGCGATTTAATAATTGCGGTTGGTATGAGATTTAGTGACAGGGTAACAGGAGATACTTCTAAATATGCTCCCAAAGCAAAGATTATACATATAGATATAGATAAAGCTGAGTTTAATAAAAATGTTAAAAGTGATATCCAGATACTTGGCAATGCCAAAGAGGTATTAATAAATTTAACTCCTCTTTTAAAACAGAAAAAGAGAGAGAGTTGGTTCCAATTCATAGAAGAGCAGAAATGTGAAGAAAAGCAATTAATAGCAGATAAGTACCTTGCAGAAAGTGAAGAGACTACTATTAGCATGGCTCAAGTAGTTAATACAATAGCGCGGGTATGTGAGGGTAATGCTGTTATTGTAACAGATGTTGGGCAACACCAAATGTTTGGTGCTAGGTTTTCGGAATTTAATCATAACAGAAGTTTTATTACTTCGGGAGGTTTGGGAACAATGGGCTTTGGCTTGCCTGCAGCTATAGGTGCTAAACATGGAGTTCCAGATAGAGAAGTAGTTGTAATTACTGGCGATGGAGGTTTTCAAATGTCTATTCAGGAACTTGGGACTATTATGCAAACTAATGTTAATTTGAAAATTGTAGTTCTGAACAACTCTTTTCTAGGAATGGTAAGGCAATGGCAAGAGCTGTTTTTCGATCGCAGATATTCATTTACAGAGATGGTAAACCCTAATTTTGTAGAAATTGCAAACGCCTATAAGATTCCTGGGCTAAAAATAGATAAATACAAGGAACTAGAGGAGTCTGTATTAGAAATGATAAAACACAAGGGAGCTTTTTTATTAGAAGTCGCTGTAAAATCTGAAGAGAATATCTTCCCTATGATACCGGGTGGAGCATCATTAGATAACATTTTATATTAACCAAATATTATTATTATGACAAAGCAAGCTTACACAGTTGTAGCACTGGTTAACAACCAAGTTTCTGTTCTTAACAGAATTACTGGGGCCTATTTAAAAAGGCACATAAATATTGAACTTCTTAATGTGTCTGAATCACATACCCCGGGAGTAAGTACTGTTATCATTACTGCAATTATTACGGAAGAAATGGCTAAAATGATTGTAAATCAATTGAGTAGTAATATTGACATTGTGTTTGTTAATTACTATTTAGACCAAGAGATAATTCACAAAGAGGTATTCCCTAAAACAAACTTTTTACAAACAACTTATTAAGAAAACTATTATGGCAAAAATGAATTTTGGTGGTGTTCAAGAAAATGTAGTAACACGCAAGGAGTTTCCAGTAAAAAAAGCATTGGCAACATTAGAGAATGAAACTTTAGCAGTTATTGGCTATGGTATTCAAGGTCCTGGACAAGCTCTTAATCTTAAGGATAACGGATTTAATGTTATTGTTGGTCAAAGAAAAAACTCTAAAAGTTGGGATAAAGCAGTAGAAGATGGATGGATGCCAGGTAAAAATCTATTCGAAATAGAAGAAGCATGTATCAAAGGCACTATTATACTTTACCTACTGTCCGATGCTGGTCAGATTGAACAGTGGCCATTGGTTAAAAAGCATCTTTCTAAAGGGAAGGCTCTCTGTTTTTCGCATGGATTTGGTGCAACCTATAGCGAAAGAACTGGTATTGTGCCTCCAAAAGATATAGATGTAATTTTGGTTGCACCAAAAGGCTCTGGAACCTCTTTACGTAGGTTTTTCCTTGAAAACAGAGGGCTAAATTCAAGTTATGCTATTTTTCAAGACGCTTCTGGAAAGGCCTTTGAAAGAGTAGTGTCCATTGGTGTTGGAGTAGGGTCTGGCTATCTTTTCGAAACAACATTTAAAAAAGAGGTCTATTCAGATTTAACAGGAGAGAGGGGCACTCTAATGGGAGCAATTCAAGGACTTTTTGCAGCACAATATCAAATACTAAGAGAAAACGGTCACTCACCATCTGAAGCTTTTAACGAAACTGTAGAAGAGCTAACACAAAGTTTGATGCCTTTAGTTGCCGAAAATGGGATGGATTGGATGTATGCAAACTGCTCTACTACAGCTCAAAGAGGGGCATTAGATTGGTGGAGAAAATTTAGGGATGCAACTATTCCAGTTTTTAAAGAGTTATATAGAGAGGTTGCTCTAGGAAATGAAGCTCAATTATCTATAGATTCCAATAGTAAAGAAAATTACAGAGAGGGTCTAGAAAGTGAATTAGCAGAATTACGTAACAGTGAAATGTGGAAAACTGGCCAAACAGTAAGAAGTTTGAGACCAGAGAGAGATAGACAATAAATAAACTGAATTTTACTTATATGAAATTATATTATCCACAAATACAGGATGTTATAAAAGCCCAGAATCTTATTAAAGATGTTGTTACTAATACTCCTCTTATTTATAATTATAATCTTTCCCAAAAATTCCAAGCTAACATATATCTAAAAAGGGAAGATTTACAAATTGTTAGATCGTATAAGATAAGAGGAGCATAAAATAAAATGGCAACTCTACCTCAGGAATATCATTCAAAAGGAGTTGTTTGTGCTAGCGCAGGCAATCATGCTCAAGGAGTTGCTTATTCTTGCAATAAGCTCAAAATTAAGGGCACTATATTTATGCCAGCCACAACTCCTAAACAGAAGGTTGCTCAGGTAAAAATGTTTGGAAAAGAGTTCATTGAGATTATTCTAATTGGAGATACTTTTGACGATTCTAACGAGCAAGCCAAGAAACACTGTTTAGAAATGGGAAGCTCTTTTATACACCCCTTTGACGACCCTGCAATAATTGAGGGGCAAGCTACTATTGGATTAGAAATTTTAAATGAGTTCAAAAACCAAATAGAGTACTTAGTAATGCCTATTGGGGGTGGGGGGCTTACATCTGGAGTGGGAACTGTTTTTAAAGAGCTTAGCCCTAAGACTAAAATAATTGGAGCAGAACCATTGGGTGCTCTTTCAATGAAAAAGTCGATAGAGAGTGGTGTATTAACAGAACTTGTTGATATTGATGCATTTATAGATGGTGCAGCGGTTAAACGCCCTGGTAATTTAACGTTTAAAATATGTTCTAAAGTTTTGGATAAGATAGTGCCTGTACCCGAAGGGGCTGTTTGCACCTCTATATTGGATCTTTACAATTTAAATGCAGTGGTAGTAGAGCCTGCAGGAGCGCTATCTGTGGCTGCGCTAACATCTATTGCAAATGAGATAAGAGGTAAAAATGTAGTGTGTGTAATTAGCGGGAGCAATAACGATATTACAAGAACAGAAGAGATTAGAGAGCGCTCTTTATTATATGAAGGACTAAAACATTACTTTATAATTAGATTCCCTCAAAGATCTGGTGCTCTCCTCTCTTTTGTTAATAATGTTCTTGGCCCAGGAGACGATATCACTCATTTTTCATACTCCAAAAAGACAAACAGAGAACAGGGGCCTGCACTTCTGGGAATTGAATTATCAGAAAAAGAGAACTTCAATCATTTGTGCGATAAGCTTAAAAAGAATAATATAATATTTGAATATTTGAACGATAAACAAGATCTATTTGGTTTTTTAATCTAAAGTTTAAGGTATATCTTATTATATTCGTTGAATCTATTCCAAATCAATTTCGCTTTCTCTCACTAGCTCATTGTCTATGTATACTTGTATTGAGTAAGTACCAGGCACAAGCTTTTCTGGATGTTCTACAACAAAATTAAGAGGGATATAATTACCAGTATAATTAATCTCTTCCATTGCTGTATATTCAAAACCATCTCCAATAGGGTATAGAAGATTACCGTTAGGGTCTACCATGTTCAGATAGACAACCTTAGTGCCCTGTTTTGTAAATGGAGTTCCTGCTATTTCAAAAGTTATATGAGTCTCGTTCACTCTGCGTGCAACAGATACATTATATCTATCAGACCAGAGCCAGCGATTCCATTTATTAAGAGAAGTAATATTGTGAGCAACTAAATAACGAGCACTGTTTACACTATCGCGTAAAACTTTAAGCTCTTCAGATAAGTTTTCTACACTCTTCTTTTTTCTTAGAGTTTCAGCTAGTAGTTTGTCAAATCTAACTTGCAACCTTTCATGCTCTACCTCTATTTTCCTAAGTTCAACTAGCTCTCTCTGGAGGTCTATCATTCTTTTCTCTTTGTTTCTTAAAGAGTGAATTTGAACATCTTTAATTCGAAGCGCCTCTTTATTGGCAGCTACTATGTTGGTTAAACTATCGTTAAGTGTTATTATTATCTCTTTCTGCTTATTAGTTTCATTAATTTCAATTTCAACTTGATCATTTAGAGACGCAATGTTTTTCTCTAGATTTACTTTTTCTTGAGAAAGTTTAGATACTTTATTTATGTTTAGAAACATAACAGTAAGGGCAATGAGTAACAGAGAGCCCAATGCCACTATAGACATTAATAGTATGTTATTACTACGAGTACGGGGTTTTATATTATTTTCCATGACTTAATAATTTAAGAGGTTAGTATATTGAGTTTCGCAATCCACATAAAGGTAAAAATTTTATTTGAAAAGTAAGAAATCTTTGCAGTAGTTTTTAAATAATAAAGTAATTATCTAGTAATAGATTATAAATGTTTTAACTTTACATTCATATCTATTAAACAAGTCATTAAACTTTAAGTTATGATCTCACCACTATTTAGTTCATTATTAATTCCTTTCATTATTGCTATGTTCTTAGCAATAACTATGGGAGGGAGTGGTACAGCACCCGCTTTTTCGGCTGCCTATGGTGCTAATGTAATTAGAAAAAGCTTAATTCCCGGGCTCTTTGGAATTATGGTATTTCTTGGTGCAATTCTTGCGGGAAAAGAGACAGCAACAACAATGGGAAAGGGTTTACTAGCCCCAGAAATGATGTCTTTAACTGTTGTTTCAATTATTCTTTTTTCAGTAGCTATCTCGCTCTTAATCGCAAACCTAGCAGGTATACCTCAATCTACAAGTCAATCAACGGTCTTATCTGTATCGGCAGTAGCACTCTATTTCAACGACCTTCATACAGACAAACTCTTTTTAGAAATAATACCAGCATGGTTTATTCTACCAGTAATCTCTTTTTTTCTAAGTCTCTTTTTTGGAAAATATATTTACAAGCCAATGAGAAGGAGAGGGCTTACTTTACAAAGAGCACAAAATGCCAATATGAAACATGTTTGGAATGGTTTACTAGTAATTATGTCTTTATATGTTGCATTCTCAATAGGGGCAAATAATGTAGCTAATGCTTCTGGCCCAATAGCCTCTATGACTGCAAACGAACTAAACATTACTGGAGAAGGAAACTTTATTTTAATAATGATATTATCTACTTTAATTGTAGCCCCAAGTTTTGGTATTGGAAGTTCTATTTTCGGGCATAAAATACTTAGAAATACAGGGAAAGAGATTATTTTGTTTGGAAAATTCGAAGCTGTAATAATAGCTTTTGTCTCTGCAAGTTTACTTCTATTAGCATCACTTACAAAAGGGATTCCAACCTCTCTAGTTCAACTAAATGTAGCAGCAATACTGGGCATAGGTGTTGCAAAGTTAGGAACTAAAAACATTTTCAAAAAGACAGAGGTCAAAAGATTTTTTCTAATGTGGATAATTGCTCCAATAATAGCATTTTCGCTATCTTTGTTGCTTATATTTATTGCAGATAAATATGGATTGTTATAATCCAATTTAACTAATTATGGAGATACAAGTTGAACACCTTTTATTAATATTTTCACTTCTATTTTTTCTAAGTATTTTAGCAGGGAGAGCTAGTTCTAAGTTTGGAGTTCCTGCATTACTGATCTTTTTAGGAGTAGGTATGTTGTTTGGTAGTGATGGTTTTGGTATAGAGTTCCAAAACTACTACATAGCTCAAAACATTGGAACTATAGCACTCTGTATAATTCTATTTTCTGGAGGGTTAGACACCAATATAGCAGAGATAAGGCCCGTTATTGCTCAAGGAGTAATACTCTCTACCTTTGGAGTTGTTTTAACAGCAACTATTACTGGTGTATTAATTTGGTGGATTCTAGGTATGACTATGGCCTCGGCAGGAGTAACTCTAATAGCCTCCCTACTGTTAGCTTCAACAATGGCATCTACAGATTCAGCCTCTGTCTTTTCAATTCTTCGCTCTAAAGGGTTATACTTAAAACACAACTTAAGGCCAATGCTTGAGTTAGAGAGTGGAAGTAACGACCCAATGGCCTATATTTTAGTAATCACTTTTATTGGTATTGTTCAATCTGAAGCTACTCCAAGTTATTGGGTCACAGCAGGTATATTAATATTACAACTTGTTATAGGTGCTGCATTAGGGTTTTTAATAGGCAAAGTTGGAGTTAAAATTATTAATCGTATAGAAATTGGCAATGACTCACTCTATCCCATTTTGGTTTTCACCCTTTGCATCTTTATCTTTTCTATCACTTACTTTGCAAAGGGAAATGGTTTTCTAGCTGTTTACGTAGGGGGGTTAGTTCTTGGTAACTCAAAATTTGTACATAAACGTTCTTCACTTAACTTTATGGATGGCTTAGCGTGGATGTTTCAACTACTTATGTTTTTAACTTTAGGTCTATTAGTGAACCCACATGAACTATTACAAGTGATTGTCCCAGGCCTTTTGATTAGTTTACTAATGATCTTTTTCTCTAGACCTCTAACAGTATTTTTATGTTTACTCCCTTTCAGAAAAACACCATTTAAAGTTAAAGCCTATGTCTCTTGGGTTGGATTAAGAGGTGCTGTACCAATTATATTTGCTATTTTCCCTCTTGTAGAGAATGTCCCTCATGCAAGGTTAATGTTTAATATTGTCTTTTTTTGTACCTTAGTTTCACTCTTGGTTCAAGGGACATCACTCCCTCTTATAGCAAAATGGCTAAAACTAACTGAAAGACCCACTAAGCTAAGAGAGTTAAGGAACTTTGATGTAGATTTTTCTACCGATATTAAATCTGTTACAACAGAGATTGAGATTACAGCTAAAATATTAAAAAAAGGTAATAAGCTAATTGACCTATCTCTACCAGACAACACACTGGTTGTAATGGTAAAGCGCAAAGAAAAATTCTTTGTCCCAACAGGAAAAACAGTACTAAAAGAGAAAGATAAAATTCTAATAATTACAGACGACCAAGAGGCCTTAATTGAAACTTATAAACATTTAGGGGTTAGAATTGACTAGCATTAGTTAACGTAATAACACTCAAATAATTGAGAAAATGAAAAATAGATATCCTTGGAAAACTTGGCTAAATCTAATTATTAGTCTATTTATTACTCTTATAGCAACAATCTACGTTAAATCCGAAATTGACATAAAAAATGAAGCCGAATTTACGTTTGAATGTAAAGAGATTGCAGATAAAATAGAAACTCGCCTTCATACACATGCTCTATTACTTCGCAGTGTGGCTGCTCTTTTTGACGCATCAGATAGTGTAAGCCGAGAAGATTGGAAAAATTTTATTAAGCAGTATAATGTAGATAACCGTTTACCTGGTATTTTAGGTGTAGGATTCACTTTAAAAATACCAAAAGACAGCCTAATAGATCATATCAGTAAAATTAGAAACGAGGGGTTTCCTGAATATGAGGTTTGGCCAAAAAGTGATAGAGAAATATATACATCCATAATTTATCTTGAACCCTTCTCTGGGAGAAATCTACTTGCTTTTGGTTATGATATGATGTCAGATTCAGTACGTAGAGAAGCTATGGAACGTGCTCGAGATATGAATATGGCATCAATTTCAGGTAAAGTCTTTCTGGCACAAGAAAACAGAGCAGATATTCAAGCTGCTCATTTAATGTATGTTCCAGTTTACCATAAAGGAGCAGAACTGAAGACTATTGAACAAAGGCGTGCAGCAATTTTAGGCTGGGTTTATAGTCCATATCTTATGAATAATCTTATCTCTAGTATTCTGCACAAATGGGAATTTGAAAAAAAATCTCATAGATATTCTTTACATATTTATGATGGGGCACATAGTTCTTCAGAATCATTATTGTTTAAATCTCATAATAATGGTGATTATAAAAAAAATAGATTCACTTTTGATTTTTCTATTAATTTTAATGGTCATCAATGGACTCTTCTATTTACTCAAGGTAAAGGAAATTTTTTGATTGACTATCTGAGTGCATGGGGTGTATTTGTTGGTGGGTTAATTATTAGTTTTTCGTTATTCCTTCTTTCTCAATCCCTCATTAAAACCAAGGATAGGGAACACCTTGAAGAAATAGTAACTGAGAGAACCCAGGAATTGATTGTTTCAAAGCAGAAATTACTACAGAGTATTAAAGATATCTCTGATTACAAAAAAGCTTTAGACGAATCAAGCTCAGTAGCAATTACAGACAATAAGGGAGTTATTAAGTATGCAAATGACAAATTCTGTAAAATGTCAAAGTTTACTAGAGATGAGCTTGTTGGTAATACTCATAGGATTGTTAATTCAGGTTTTCATTCAAAAGAATTTTTCACGGATCTTTGGAGTACAATTTCTAAAGGCAATGTCTGGAGAGGAGAAATAAGAAACAGAGCTAAGGATGGTAGTTATTATTGGTTAGATTCTACGATTATTCCTTTTCTGGATCAGAATGACAAACCCTATCAATATGTAGGAGTTAGATTTAATATCACTCGTAGAAAATTGATTGAAGCAGATTTAATTAAAGCCAAAGAAGCAGCTGATTCTGCAAACCGTGCCAAGAGTAACTTTCTTGCCCATATGAGTCACGAGATTCGTACGCCTATGAACGCCGTTATTGGGTTCTCTGAGCTTTTATCTAAATCCATACAAGATAAAAAACAACATTCACAGATAGAATCAATCCATAGTAGCGCTAAAAACCTTGTAAAGATTATCAATGATATCTTAGATCTCTCTAAGATTGAAGCTGGCAAAATTGATCTTAGACCTGTACCTACCAAAATTTATGATTTACTAATAGATATTCAGAAAATATTTACCCATAACGCGAAAGAAAAAGGGATTCAAATTATATTAGAAACGAGAAAAAAGTGCAATAAAACTCTTCTTCTAGATGAAGTTCGCTTTAGACAAATTATGTTCAACCTTATTGGAAACGCAGTTAAATTTACCGATAAAGGGTACGTTTCTTTAATTATAGATACTACAGAAAATAGTGATAACAAAGAAAATATAGATTTAACAATTCAAGTAAAAGATACTGGAATAGGTATTCCTGCTAATCTACAAGAAGATATCTTTAACCCTTTTTACCAACAGCCAGATCAAAACCTTGTTAAATATGGAGGTACAGGTCTTGGATTACCTATTACTAGAAAGTTAGTAAAAAAAATGGGAGGTACCATAAGTTATAAAAGCAAAGTTGGCAAAGGGAGTACTTTTATAATCTCTCTTCCAAATATTCCAGTATTAGAAAATACCATTGACATTACTAAAAAAGCAGATGACACTCCAACAGTGTTGTTTAAACCTGCAACAGTACTCATTGCAGACGACAATGAAGAAAACCGCAAACTTATTATTGATTTACTTGATAATTCACCATTGACAATTATTGAAACCTTAAATGGAGAACAAGCAGTTAAAATGGCAAAAAAACACATTCCTGCTTTAATTCTTATGGATTTACGAATGCCAGTTATGGATGGTTACGAGGCTGCTGAAATTATAAAAACAAACAAACTCACAAAGTCAATACCAATAATAGCAATAACAGCATCAAGCAAAAATCAAAAAGAGAGAAATCAATTTAAAATATTATTTAACGAATACTTGCAAAAACCTTTAGATACTACACAGTTTTTTGACAAGCTAAAAAAACATCTTGAATATGAGCTTATAGAAAACAATAGTAATCATGAAAATAGAGATGAGTTTTTCATACAAGAACCTAGGTACAAATTGTCTAAAGAGACAATAGAGAGATCTCCAGATTTTGTTAACACTCTTGAGCTGGTTTTTTTACCAAAATTTGAACAAGCAATCAAAAATCAAGTAATCAACGAAATCGAAGAATTTGGATTAGATCTATTTCAGTTTTCAGAAAATAGTGGTTTTATAATTTTAGAAGAGTATAGCAGAATGATAAAAACTTATGCAGATAATTTTGATTTTGAAAAATTAATTAAGATTTTAAGTGAGTTTCCCAAATTAATAGAAAAGCTTAAAGTAGAAGTTGCTAATACCTTACCGCAATAGTCAATATTATTGAGATGAATGAATATATTAAACACAAAATATTAATTGTAGACGACCAACATAAAAATATTCAGGTTTTAGGAAGCTTGTTAAGAGAGAAAAACTATATAATTGGCGTAGCAATGAATGGTAAACAAGCTATAGAAAGGCTTGTTGCGTCAGATGATTACGATCTTATATTACTAGATGTAAATATGCCTGTTATGGATGGTTATGAAGCGTGTAAAGCTATTCGTAAACATAAAAAGTTAAAAGAGATACCTATTATTTTTCTTACTGCATTGGTAGAGCCAGAGAACATTGTAATGGGGTTAGAAGCTGGAGGGCAAGACTATATAACCAAACCTTTTAACTCAAAAGAATTATTGGCAAGAGTTAATACACACCTAGAGTTAAAAAAGAGCAAAGATCAACTCAAGCAAGTGAATGAATGGTTAGATAAAAAAGTGAAAGAAAGAACAGAGGAACTACAAATTGCTAATAATAAATTACTTGAACTTGATAGAGCCAAAACAGAGTTTTTAAACATAATAAGTCACGAAATAAGAACACCTTTGAATGGAATAATTGGAGCATTGTCAATTATTACCCACTTTGAACTTCCCCTAGAATTAAAAGAGATGTTAGAGGTTTTACAAACCTCTACTAACAGATTAGAAGAGTTCTCACAAAAGGCATTAGACGTTTCACTTTTTAATACTAAAGGTGAAAAGTCGTTAAACCTATCATTTGCAGACCTAAATGAGATAATTAACCATCTGGTTATTAAATTTCAAGAATCTGCACAACTAAAAGGGATTTCAATTGTATATTTAAATGAGGCCAGTAACTCTATAGTTAAGATAGATGAAAGATTTATAGCAAAATCATTTTCATATATTATTGATAATGCTATCAAATTTGGAGATAGGGAGTCACAAATAACTATTAAAACAACAGCTACTCCAGAGAGTTTTATTATTGTTTTTGAAGACGAAGGCGCTCTGCTTCCAGAATGGTATAATATATCTTTTATTCAGCCTTTTAACACAAAAAGCCATATAGATGAAAACTCAGCATTATCGCTCTTTTTATCTAAACAGATTATTGAAGCACATAAGGGTAAGATAGAGATGATAAATAGAGCTAATGGAGTAACAGTAACAGTAGTTATTCCTAGAGAGAACTAAAACAAGAACAATTTTATTTATTTATTTATTTATACAATGGAATTACTTACAAAAGAACTAGTACAAGAACTTCTTGCAAAAGATCAAACACCTTCTCTGTCACTTTATATGCCTACCCACCGTACCCATCCAGATAACCTTCAAGATGAAATTCATTTCAACACTCTTGTAAAGCAAATGGAAGAGTCTCTAATGCAAAAGTATGATACTCCCCATCATTAAACCACTAGGGATTGTTTTTAAGTTTAAATCTTATGCTGCATGTTCATACCACTGATATGGTGTTTTTCTATCCAGACTCTGATGCGTTCTTTTGTTATTATAGTA
>JAQVZL010000055.1 GCA_028708215.1 Bacteroidales bacterium | reverse complement strand
TAAAAAGCATCGGCCTGTGGCCTAACTTGAAATATTACTGCATTTATTCCGGCTTCTTCTAGGGCATCTAAAGTTTCAAGGAGTAACTCCTTTACTTCTTTGGTACTCATTGTTTTAAATTGCTGGTTTCCTACAGTATGAATCCAAGCTCCTCTAAATTCTTCCTTTTTATTTGTTTGGGCATTGCCAACTAGTGAGTAGAGCAATAAAAATATTACTGCAATGTTTTTTATAAGAATAGTCATCTGCTGAACGTTCAATTTCTCAAGTTAAAAATCTATACCCATAACTTGGAGTATTTTTTTAGGAATGTCTGTATTGTCCATTCTTCCAGAGAATTGGCGGCTACCAGCTCCTATTGAATAAACAGGGACTGCTATTCCAGTGTGTCCGGTAGTTGTCCAACCAATATTAGCTTCTCTATTAAGGCGCGCATACTCCTCTCGGTTCTCTTTATCTAGTGCCATAGATTTTTTTTGAGAATCTAATTGTTCAAGATTCAGGGTGTATCCTTTTTCATATCCAAGCATCATTCCTCCTGTTTCGTGATCTGCCGTAACAATTATTAGAGTTTCATTTGGATATCTTTTATAAATATTGTAGGCAACCTGTATGGCAGCGTCAAAGTCTAAAACTTCAAGGATATTGGTTTTCCCATCGTTGCTATGCCCTGCCCAGTCTATTTTGCCCCCTTCTGCCATAATAAAGAACCCTTTTGTACCATATAGGTGATCTATAGCAGCAGCTACAACGTGTGCTAAAGCAAGATCGGTTTTTTCTCTATCAATTGCATAAGGTAAATCGGTCTCTTTACCCTCTTTCTGAAGAAGAATTATTTTAGAATTTTTTTTCTTTTCGTTGTACTCTTTAAGACCTCTAGCAATGGCGTAATCGTTCTCCTTTAAAATCTGGTAAATATCTTTTTGATCTTTATTAGGGCCTGTTGGCTCTAGGAAGCTTCCACCACCAAAAAACTCAAACTTACTTTGAGGTAATTGTAGGGCTATATCGTAATAATTCTTTCTACTAGGGGTACTTGCGTAGAAAGCAGCTGGAGTAGCATGGTCTAATGAGACAGAAGAGACTATTCCTACAGGAATACCAGCCTCGTGAATTTTATATGTGATACTTTTAAGTGAATTGTGTTGAGGTCCCATACCCAGAACTCCATTGTTAGTTTTATGTCCAGTAGAAAGAGCTGTTCCAGAGGCAGAGGAACATGTTATAAATGAGTTTGCCGAATATGTTGTGGCTGTACCTAATACTGGAAATTTAGTAAATGAAAGAGATTCATTAGCTATCTCTCCTTTTTGAGTAGATAGGTATGCTTCTGCCATGGAAACTTGGTTAAGTCCCATTCCATCACCTATAAATAAAAATACAAACTTAGGGGTTCTTCTTGCTCCTCTACCTTGCCCCTGCCACTCCTGTGCAGATAGTGTGGTGATGAATGTAAGTATGAGCAACAACGATATAAAAAATCTTTTATTCATGATGTTTTTAAGATAAGTTTACTTGTTCTATATATACAAGAAAGGGTGCTCTTTGTTCAAAAGTCACCCTGTTCTTGAAAATGATTTTATCGGTTATAAAGTGTTATTCCGATTTTCTAGCATTATACATAATCTTTAGAGCAGAGGTTCTTCTTAACTCCTGTTTGATATCTGTTATGATACCCATACGAACGTTCTCATCTGCTTTTATAGATACTGTCATAAACTGACGATCGCCTTCGCTCAAAGCTTCACGCTCTGCAGCAATAAAGTCTCTGATATCATCTACCGTCTTGAAAGAGTCATTAAGCTGTATACGAGCGTCGGTACCAAATTGAGATTGTTTACTCAAAATAGGTGTACCAACGTAAATGTATGCAGCAAGGTCTTTCC
The DNA here is from genome assembly GCA_028708215.1 of Bacteroidales bacterium. Lineage (GTDB taxonomy): Bacteria > Bacteroidota > Bacteroidia > Bacteroidales > UBA932 > Bact-08. The sequence goes on along the minus strand of JAQVZL010000055.1, from coordinate 10,453 downwards.
TTTCTAGTTTAGCTACTTCTGTCGCTCCTGGAACTTTAATGTTTACCAGCCTGTCGGTTTGCCGCATTGTAGTAGAAACCATGAAAAAGAAGAGGATCATAAAGACAATATCTGGGAGTGACGCCGTACTCATTGCTGGCGGTGTTTTATCTCCTTGTTTTTTAAATTTTGCCATAATCTTTTCTATTTATTGGTGTCTTTAGGTTCTGCCTCAGAAATATTTTGAGGAATTGCCTTTCTTACAATGGTTTGCTTCTCTTCATCTAGCGCTATATATGCCTTGCCAAAATTCTGTCTAGCAAAATTGTCACGGATTTCATTTACAGCCTTAACGAGTTCATTCTGAACAGCGATGTAAGCCTTGTAACTTGTCCCACGTGTGTTTTGAAGAGAAATTACTCCTTTAGAAACAGCGAAATTACCAAAACCTTCTATCTCTTTGGTTTCCCTTTCAGGAAGGTTTTCGGCATTTGCAGGGTTTGTAAGGAACTCTACTGCTTTATCCTTTAGCTGGCTTATATCCATCAAATCTCCACCAGCAAAAAGACGATCATAGTCGTTAAGACGTACAACAAGAATATTTCTTTTGTTAATTTTAATATCCTCTGTTACTTGATTCTCGTCTGGCATTGGGGGTAGACGGCGTTGCAGACCGGCTTCGGTATCCATGGTTGTTACCATGAGGAAGAATATAAGCAGCAGGAAGGCAATATCTGCCATCGAACCTGCATTGATTTCCTGTGTTGGTCTTGCCATATTATTAAAACTTAATTAGCGGTTTTTAACCATGTTAACTATGCTACCAGTTACAATTGAAACAATAGATACTGTTAAAAGTATATAAACTAATATAAGACCTGTATCTGTTATTTTAAAGGTAAATGCGGTAGGCTCTGTTGATAGATTCACTGGTACCGGATTACCTGACGCTGCCAAGTATGAGATACCAACTACTGCTACGGCCAGTAAGATTCCAAAAAGCATCTTTTTAATAGATTTAGGGTTTTGGATCATACTAATGAGTGGAAGAACAACTGCGAGCACTATACCTAAACCAAGCAGAATGTATGCATAGTAGATATATGTATCTAGCATACCCATGTTTTCTGTGTTGGATACAAATAGCACGCTAAGCAGAACTCCCAAGCCGAAAAGTAGATATAAAATATATTTAACGTATTTAGCCATAATTTAACTATTTTTTAGCTTTTACTAAGATATCAATCAGCGATATAGATGCATCTTCCATAGAAACTACAATAGCATCAATTTTTGCAACTAAGTAGTTGTAGAAAATTTGAAGAATAATTGCTGTGATAAGACCAAATACGGTTGTAATAAGAGCTACTTTAATACCACCCGCAACAAGGTTAGGAGAGATATCACCGGCAGCCTCAATAGCGTCAAATGCTCCAATCATACCAATAACTGTACCCATGAAACCTAACATGGGAGCAATTGAGATGAAAAGCTGAATCCAAGAAAGACCATTTTCAAGTTGGCTCATTTGAACGGAACCATATGAAACTACAGATTTTTCTACAATTTCAATTCCCTCTTTTTCGCGAAGCAATCCCTGATAGAAAATACTTGCAACAGGGCCACGAGTGTTTCGGCAAACATCTTTAGCAGCTTCAGCTCCTCCTGTGGAATAGGCCTCTTTAATTTTTTTCAAAAGTTTCTCTGTGTTAGTGTTAGCCATATTAAGATATATGATTCTTTCAATAGCAATTGCTAATCCAAAGATTAGACACATTAAAACTGTAGACATAAAGCCAGCTCCACCCTCTATGAATTTTGTTTTGAGCTGCTGGTGAATAGGTGTTTCCTGTTGAACTGTAGGGTCAGAAGCAGGGTCTGGAGTTTGAGCAGCAGCATACTGTGCAGATATGGTAATAAGACCAATTACTGCCAAAAACATGAAAATTTTTTTCATAAATTTTTGAATGATTAAATTATTAAACAATGTATTTTAAATAGTTATCTATTTTTAGCCGAAGCCAATTATTGTGCAATTTATAAAGATTTTTTTAATAATCACTAATTGATTGAAATTTCTCCCCTTAAATTATTCATAAGAAGCTCTTTAATACTTTGATTACTACTACTGTGCCCCATTAAAAAAAATAATTTTAAAATTGCAGCTTCTGTTGTTGAATCAAAGCCACTAACAACCCCAATTTTTTTAAGCATTATTCCTGTGGAATAGGCCTCCATATCTACGGTTCCAGCTTGGCATTGAGTTATATTTAGTATAATGATTCCTTTTGAAGTAGCATTTGAGATTAAATCTAAAAACCATGGTTTTGTAGGGGCATTGCCTGAACCATACGTTTCAAGAATTACCGCTTTTAACCCAGAGATGTCAAAAGTGCTTTTTATGGTAGCATCTGATATTCCAGGGAATAATTTTATTATAGCAACATTTGTATCTATAGCAGTTTTAATTATAAGTTCTTTCCCCCATTTAGAGGGGTAATTAATATAAGGAGTATTGTATTTAATATGTATTCCAGCTTGAGCCAGACATGGGTAATTAGGGGAGTGAAATGCTTTAAAGTTCTCTGCACTAGATTTAGTTGTTCTGTTTCCTCTGTAAAGTTGGCTTTCAAAATAAATGCAAACTTCTGGAACAATTGCTCTCCCGGTTACAGAGTCCCTAGCTGCAGCTATTTCAATAGAGGAGATTAAGTTCTCTTTACCATCTGTACGGAGCATACCTATTGGTAGTTGACTACCTGTAAATATTATAGGCTTTTCTAAGTTTTCTAGCATAAAGCTTAATGCAGAAGCCGAGTAAGACATAGTATCTGTTCCATGAAGAATAACAAATCCATCGTATAGATGATACTTCTTTTTTATGAGCTTTGCAAGCTCTTTCCAAAAAGTAGGCTCAACATCAGAAGAATCTATAGGTGGAGAAAAAGAGTAGGTGTCTATTGTATGAACTATCTTTTTAATCTCTGGAACCTCTGCAAGAATTTCTTCAAAATTAAAAGGAGCAAGAGCAAGAGTTTCTGGATCTTGTTTCATGCCTATAGTACCACCAGTATATATTAGTAATATATTTGCCTTTTTCATATTATACAAAGGTAAATAATTTTTTTGCGTTTTCTGTTGTTAAAGATGCAACTTCATCTATTGAAACGTTTTTTACTTGAGCTATTTTGGATGCTATAAAATCTAGATATGCTGGCTCGTTCCTTTTTCCCCTGTAGGGAGCTGGTGTTAGCCAAGGAGCATCGGTTTCAAGCAAGATGTTATTTAACTCTATCTTCTCAACTACCTCTTGAAGCTTGCTGTTTTTAAAGGTGATTACACCCCCAATACCTACCATAAAATCACCTAGCTTAAGAATCTCTTTGTAGGTTTCGTAGCTTCCAGAGAAAGCATGAAACACTCCTCTTAGATTGAGGTGTTTACATCTCTTTAAAGAGTCTAATATAATAGAAGTGGCATCTCTGGAGTGAATAATTACAGGTAACCCATTGTTAGATGCTATTTTAAGTTGCTCTTCAAATACGGTAACCTGCTCTTTTATGAACTCTTTAGACCAGTAGGCATCTATCCCAATTTCTCCAATAGCAATATAGTTGTTTGATGAGCTCTGCTCTTTAACAAAGTTTAGCTCTTCTTTCCAGTTCTCTTTAACAGAAGTTGGGTGGAGCCCTGTGCAGATATATGCAAACCCCTTTAAATTACTAGCTGTATCTATCATACTATGGTAGTATGTAGAATCAATGGCTGGAAGTACCACCTTAGATATTCCTGCTTTTTTTGCTCTCTCAACAACTAGATTAAGATCGCTTTTAAATTTTTTATCGTAAAGGTGTACATGTGTATCTATTAGCTTTTTCATTGTTTCTTTGAGATTATAAATTTGAATATCTTTTGCCTGGTAGTGATTTGACAAACCCCTCTAATTCAAGCTCTAATAGCAGAGATGAGAGTTGTAATGCAGGAATTTTAGTGACCTCTATAAGAGTATCAATATTCAATTCATTATAAGAGTCCAAAGCTACCAATATTTTTTCTTTTTCGGAATTTTGAGGCCATAGAGTTCTACTTCCAAATTTAAGTGAGCTGTTAGTTGGATTATACCAATTCATCTCTTTTGCAAATTGAAGTGCCGAGTTGTAACATATTGCGTTTTGTTGAGATATTAGCAAATTGCAGCCAGCAGAATAAGGGTCTAGCAGCCTGCCAGGAACAGCAAAAATCTCTGTGAAATATTGTTTTGCTATGTTTGCAGTTATCATTGAGCCTCCTCTCTCTTTAGACTCTGCAACTATTAGAGCTCTGCTCAATCCCGCTATTATGCGATTTCTCTGTAGGAAATTAATTTTAAATCCTTCATACTGTCTAGAAAACTCAGTTATAATAGCACCGCCTTTTTTAGGTATTTCTTTAGCAATTGAGGAGTGAGCTACAGGGTATATATTGTCTAATCCACTACCCAACACAGCAATTGTGGGGAGATTATTATCTAGGGCAGCTTTATGTGCAGCAATGTCAATTCCATATGCTAAGCCACTAACTATAGCAGCACTAGGAACAACTTTGGCAATCTCTTCTACTATTTTATTAGAAACAGCTTTCCCATAAGATGTTGCTCTACGAGTGCCTACAATAGAGATTAATCTATTAGAGTTGAGGTTAAAATCACCTTTTTTGTATAAGACTATAGGGTAATCGTTGTATTCAAGCATAATTGAGGGATACCCGCAATCTAGATCTGAATAGCATAAGATCTCTATACCTTCATTTTCTGCCCACTCAATCTCTTTTTGAGCAGCTATTAATGTATTTGGGTCACAAATTTTCTTAATAAAAGCATACTCCTTTTCGAATTTGTCTATCAATTTAGATTTGGAAAGTCTAAATATCCCTTGTGCAGACCCTGTATAAGAGATTAGTTCTTTAACTCTCTCGCCGTTATTGTTTAGAATTGTGTTAAGAGCAACCAAACATTTTTTTTCATCTTTATCCATTGTGCAAAAATAAAAGGCAGAGATGTACCTCTGCCTTTAAAAGGGAAATATCTAAAGTTAAATTAGATAATTATTTAGACTCTAAATTAGATAATAAGAAAAGCATCGCCGTATGCTCCAACTTTATACCCTTCTTTTAAAGCTACAGAGTATGCTTTCATGACTTTGTCGTAGCCTCCGAATGCTGCTGCAGACATAAGCATAGTGCTTTTAGGGAGTTGAAAATTGGTAACTAGAGCATCTGCAATAGAAAAAGTATAGGGAGGGAAAATAAATTTATTTGTCCAACCATCAAATGGGCTTAGCTCACTTTTTGTAGTTACAGAAGTCTCTATTGCTCTCATTACAGTTGCTCCTATAGCAAATACTTTTTTTCTTTTACCCATAGTCTCATTTATTATATTTACACTCTCTTGGGTAATAATTACCTGTTCTGAGTCCATTTTATGTTTAGAGAGGTCTTCTACATCTACAGAGCGGAAATTACCTAGGCCCATATGCAAAGTAATGCAAGTTTGATTTACTCCTTTTATCTCCATTCTTTTAAGGAGCTCTCTGCTAAAATGAAGCCCTGCTGCTGGTGCTGCTACAGCGCCTTCATGTTTTGCATAAATTGTTTGATATCTCTCGTTATCTAGGTTTTCTGCTTTGGCTCTAATCCATTTAGGAATTGGCATCTGTCCTAGTTTAAATAGAGTGGCTTTAAACTCCTCATGAGTTCCGTCAAAAAGGAATCTTAATGTTCTGCCTCTAGATGTGGTGTTATCAATAACCTCTGCAACAAGATTGTCATTTTCTCCAAAATAGAGCTTGTTGCCAATTCTAATTTTTCTAGCAGGATCTACTAGAACATCCCACAGTTTTTGTTCTTGACTTAATTCACGTAAAAGAAATACCTCTATCTCTGCCCCTGTCTTCTCTTTGTTTCCATATAACCTTGCGGGGAAGACTTTAGTGTTGTTGAAAATAAACAGATCGTCTTCTGAGCAGTAGTCTAAAATGTCTTTAAACATTTTGTGCTCAATCTTTCCAGTATCTTTGTGAAGAACCATCATTCTAGATTCATCGCGATATTTAGCTGGGTATTTTGCGATTTGTTCTAAATTAAGAGTGTAATTGAATTGGGATAATTTCATTATATATTTTTTGAATAATAACAAGTACTTAAAAACCTAATACCAAGTACAGAAGGGTAGAGGCTTTTATAGCTAATAAATTTCTAACTTGTAAAAAAAGAGACAAGTATATTATTATACGTATTATTCAAGAAAAGGTTTCAATTTTTCAAAAGAAATTGCATTGTTAACTTTGAAATTACCAGAAGAGCTTCTGATTAACCCTGTTAAATGTGCTCCACTTTCAAGAGCTTCTCCAAAATCGCGGGCAATAGAACGAACATAAGTTCCTTTGCTGCAATTTATTGTAATGTTTAGTACGGGGGAATCGTATGAGATTACCTCTATGTTGTAAATAGTGACAAGAGAGGGTTTCATTTTTGCCTCTTTCCCGGCGCGTGCTAAGTTATATGCCCTTACCCCATCTATCATTTTTGCCGAAAAAATTGGGGGCATTTGTTCTATTTGGCCTATGAAAGAGGGGAGAATTGCTTTTATAGACTTTTCTGTTATATGTTTATATGGGAAGTACGCATCAATCTCCTTTTCAAGATCAAATGAGGGGGTGGTGGCGCCGAATGTAATTTGAGCTATATACTCTTTTTTTTGAGCCTGTAGAGACTCTGCAATTTTTGTTGCCTTTCCAGCGCAGATCATAAGTACACCAGTTGCTAGTGGGTCTAGTGTTCCAGCGTGACCAACCTTTATGTTTTTAACCCCAAACCATCTTTGGAGGGAAAACTTTATTTTTCTTACTGCGTCTGAAGAGGTCCATCCGTATGGCTTATCAATGAGAAATATAAGCCCTTTAGGGTAATCTTCTATCTCTTTTGAAAGGGGAGTAGATAGTTTAGCTTTATCTATAACTATAGGCTCTATTTCCTTATCTGTTGGATGCACTTTATCTATTTTTTGCAAGCTATTTTTTGTACTCTTCTTAGATGACGGCCGCCTTCGAATTCTGCAGAGAGGAATGCTTCTACAATTTCAATAGCCTTCTGTTCATCTATAAATCTTGCAGGAAGGCTAAGGATATTGGCATTGTTGTGCTGGCGAGCTAATTGAGCGAGCTCTTTGTTCCAGCATAGTGCAGCCCTTATGTTTTTGTGTTTATTAAGAGTCATACTTATTCCGTTCCCAGAACCACACATGGCAATTCCTAGTTGAAAGTTATTATCTTCTATAGCATTTGCTAAAGGGTGTGCAACATCTGGATAATCCATACTCTCCTTAGAGTGGGTTCCAAAATCGATAACTTCAATAGAGTGTTGAGTAAGATATTTTTTGATAGTCTCTTTCATGGAAAACCCTGCATGATCACATGCGACACCAATGACTTTAATCTCTTTTCTCATAATAATAAAGATAGCTTTTTGAATAAACAAAGGTAGCTATTTATTTTTTGAGTCAAGAATTTTATACATTTGTAGTTCGTTATTAATTTAAAGAAAATGAAGATACCCATCCTAGACCTTAAAGGCCAGTACCTGAAAATAAAGAGTGATATAGATAGCTCTATACAAAATGTGTTGGATAATACTAATTTTATTAATGGCCCCGATGTTCATTCCTTTGAAAAGAATATTGGAAATTATTTACAATCTGAACATGTTATAGGGTGTGCAAATGGTACAGATGCACTTCAAATAGCAATGATGGCTCTAAATCTCAAACCAGGAGACGAGGTTATTGTTCCTGCATTTACCTACGCGGCAACAGCAGAGGTAGTTGGTCTTTTGGGGTTGGTGCCAGTTTTTGTAGATGTAGATGAGAATAACTTTAATATTAAAATTGAAGATATTGAGCCATCTATTAGTGATAAAACTAAAGCAATAGTGCCAGTTCATCTTTTTGGGCAGGCTGCACCAATGGAGCAAATTATGGAGATTGCAAATCGCCATAATTTATATGTGATTGAAGATAATGCTCAAGCTTTGGGAGCGAAATATACCTATAGCAATGGTACAGTTAAAAGCTTAGGTACAATTGGGCATATAGGTTGTACTTCTTTTTTCCCAACTAAGAACTTGGGTTGTTATGGCGATGGCGGAGCAATTTTTACTCAAAATAAAGAGTTGGCCCAAAGAATTAGAATGGTTACAGATCATGGCCAAAAAGTTAAATACTACCATGATATAATAGGTTGTAACTCAAGGCTAGACTCAATACAGGCAGCTATTTTAAATGTTAAACTTACTCAGTTAGATAACTACTCCAAACATAGGTACGATGCAGCAGCTATATATAAAGAGTTGCTCAAAGATGTAAACTGTATTACTCTACCAGAAGAGGTTAGTTACTCTACTCATGTATATCATCAATTTACAATTAGGTTAGATCATAAAAGAGATGAGTTAAAAGAGTTTCTTGCAAGCAAAAGTATAGCCTCTATGACCTACTATCCACTCTCGTTAAATAATCAAAAGGCATTCTCTTCAATAGCTAAAATTAGAGTTCCATTAGATAACTCCGAGAGACTTGCATCACAGGTACTCTCTTTGCCAATGCATACAGAGTTAACTAAGGAGGTTCAAATAGAGGTTTGTAATGCAATTAAAGAGTTTTGTAATGAAAAAAACTAAAGTCTTAGTTACTGGAGGAGCTGGATATATAGGTAGTCACACTGTGGTAGAACTCTACAATGCAGGCTACCAGCCAATTATTGTAGACAACCTCTCAAACTCTTCTATTGACGTCTTAGATGGTATTGAAAAAATAGTTGGGGAAAAACCTATTTTTGAGCAGATAGATTGCACAGATTATAGTTCCCTTATATCTCTTTTTGAAAAGTACAAAGAAATTAATTATGCTATTCATTTTGCTGCTTTTAAAGCAGTAGGAGAGAGTGTCCAAAAACCTCTTTATTATTATAATAATAACTTAGTTTCATTACTGAATCTTATTGAGGTTATGAACAGTAGAGGTAAGAGCTCTATTGTTTTCTCTTCTTCATGTACTGTTTATGGGCAGCCAGCACCAGAACACCTACCCGTGAGTGAAGAGGCTCCTCTACAACCAGCAACTTCTCCTTATGGTAAGACTAAGCAGATGAGTGAAGATATTTTATCTGATTCAGTTACTGCATTTGAGGGTAATTTAGATGTAATTGCTCTGCGTTATTTCAACCCTATTGGTGCTCACCCCTCGGCGTATATTGGAGAGCTTCCGTTAGGCGTTCCCCAAAATTTATTACCATTTGTAACTCAAACTGCAGCTGGAATTAGAGAGGAGTTAAATGTATTTGGGAACGATTATAACACCCCAGATGGTTCTTGTATTAGAGATTATATCTATGTGTGTGATTTGGCAAAAGCCCATGTTGCAGCAATAGAGCGTCTTAAAACGTTTGCCACCTCTAAACAAGTCAATAACACCAACACTCTAATTAGTTCTAAGGAAATAGATGACCCTGCTAGCCAAAGTAGTTCTAAGGAAATAGATGACCCTGCTAGCCAAAGTATTTCAAAAGAGATAGCAGAATCTGTTAAACAAGGGAGTGTTACTGCACATAATACGCGTGGTGTTTTTGAGTACTATAATCTAGGAACAGGAAAAGGGCTTTCTGTATTGGAAGTGATAGAGGCTTTTAAAAAGGCTAATTCTGTAGATGTCCCATATAAAATTGTAGATAGACGTTCTGGCGATGTTGAGCAGGTGTGGGCAGACCCCACAAAAGCCAACACGGTTTTAAATTGGAGTGCAAACACACCCTTAGAAGAGGTAATGAAGTCTGCTTGGAATTTGCAGCAAAAACTCAAACACTAAAGTTTTTTACACCACAACTAGCAGATAAACAGAGCATAAAGTAAAGCATTGGTAAAATTTCAATTATAATATTGTTGCAAACATTTTACCTGATAATTCATCTGAATTGTCCCGAGGAGACGATTTTCCGGGAGATGATTACTCGTAACTTGCTTATAGTGTGGTAGTTAGCTTTTGGAAATAAGCCCTTTTGGGTTCATTTAGAAAAATTAAATGCTTGTCTACTAAGTATTTACTTGTAATCATCTCCTAGCAATTTTTGCTCTGCTCAGCATAATTTGTAAAACTCTACGGCTAAATCTGTTTGCTTAATCTTTCTATTGTCTGCTCTTTACCAATAAGAGAGATAATGTCTGCTACTCCTGGTCCTTTAGATTCGCCAACTAGAAGTAGCCTGAGTGAGTTCATAACTGCTCCCATTTTCCAACCTCTCTCTTTTATTAGTGAGGGTAATTGAGATTCAATATTCTCTTTGGTAAACTCTTCTATAGAGGCCAGTAGCTCTTTTATCTCTAATATGATTGTTGGAGTCTCTTCTTTCCAAAATTTTGCTTTTACCTTTTGGTCGTAACTATTTGGTGC
>JAQVZL010000108.1 GCA_028708215.1 Bacteroidales bacterium | reverse complement strand
TTAAAATAGATATATTATAATCATGTTTGGATTAGGCGAGAACCTTGATTACTATTTTTGCGTGGGAGATGTCTCTATGCGCAAAGGTATAGACGCACTTTGCGGAGTTATAAGGCACCAGATGGGGATAAAACACGAGTAAAGTTGCTTCAATGGCAACGTGGTGGCTTTGTTTTGTACTATAAACAGCAGGTAACTTTGTTGGGATTCTTATTGAGCAAAGAATTGCTTTTGGAGTTTTATTATGCCGTGCCTACACTACTAAAAATGGTAAAGAGCTTGTTAACATATTGAGTGCTCAAAATTTTGGTGCAACACTTATTCAAGGCAGTGGCTCTTTGGGAGAAATTGATATTATAGAGACAGTTGTAGAGAGGAAAATGCTTAAGAAACTTGATAAAATTTTTACTGCATTTGATTCAAATATTTTCTCGTTGGAGACAAGGTAAGTAGGCATCTGTCATATTTCTATTTTTCAGATATTAAAAACTAAACGCGTGGAAAGTAAAACTATCAAGCTCTATTTATTTTTATTGCTTACTATTTTCTTTATAAACTTTAGTAGTACGTTACTAGCTAACGAGCAAGCTACCCATCAAACTAATGATCAAGCTGTCTATCAAAGTATAGTTTACCCCAAAATCTCTTTACTAACGTGTGATTCAGGTAATGAATTATACTCTACTTTTGGCCACAGTGCATTAAGGGTTTACTACCCTGAATCTGGTAAAGATATTGTGTTCAATTTTGGTCTCTTTGATTTTAATACCCCCTATTTTTACACTAAATTTGGGATAAATCTTCTATTAGGATCTAGCTTAGATAGGATTACTAACAGCTATGAGAGTATGTTTCTTCCAGAGAATTTATATGAAGGGACAGCACTTTTATATAATGGAGATGCTCCATTGGTGAGTGAAAATGTATATTTGTACAAAGCACCAGAGAGTGAGAAGAATATATCATTTATAGATAGTCTAATATCTCCTTTTATTGTTTTTTCTCTCTTGTTTGCTGTAATGCTATTTGTATTTATTAGAGGCATTGTTACTGGTAAAAAGAAATTACTCTATATTTTTAACAATACATACTTAGGCTTAATTTCTCTCTTGGGATTAGTCCTTATAGTAATTGTTTTAATAACCGAACATACCGAACTTTATGCTAACTATAATTTACTGTGGTGCAACCCACTTTTCTTCTTTGTACTCGTTGCCTCATTTAAGCGGTGGAGAAAAGCCGAGAGACTTTTTTGTACAATTTCACTACTCTTTATAGCACTCCTTCAAATTGTTTGGGCCTACGGTATTCAATATGTAGAACCTGGGTTTATTCCTATTGTTACAACATTGGCCCTATCCTTTGCTATTCGCCTAATACTGCCTTACAGCTCCGGCACTATTGTTAAACCCACCTCTAGCCGTTAGCGTTTTGCTAAGCATATATAATTGGGTTGTTGGCAAGAGACTTGAGTAGTAATGAAAACTCCCCATCAATTTAATGACAAGGAGTTTCTTTTACTCTAAACTAATGTCCTAAAACGTTTTTTTCTTTTAGTTAGAAGCGTTTTCTGCTTTTTTAATCATCTCTTGATTTGCCGAGATATAGACTTCTACTCTACGGTTTTGAGCTCTGCCTGCTGCTGTGGAGTTGTCTGCAACCGGTTGGTCGTAGGCCATTCCTTTTGTAGTAAGGCGGCTTGCACCAACTCCTTTGTTTACCAAGTAGTTTCTTACGCTCATAGCGCGCTGATCAGAAATTCTTTGGTTAACCTCTTTAGAGCCTGTATTATCTGTGTGTCCGTATATAACTAAGTCTGTATCGGGGTTATCTAATAGAGATTTTGCAAATTTATCAAGAGCAGTTCTTGAACCCATGCTTAGGTCACTTTTACCAGTTTCAAAAAGGATACCCTCGGCAAATGTTACCTTTAGCGCTTTAAGCCCGTTCATATCTGAAAGAGTATCTACCGATGCACCTTCAATTCTCTCTAATTCAGCCTTTTGTTTATCCATTTTGTTGCCTATGATTGCACCAGTACCAGCGCCAACTGCCGCGCCAACTGCCGCACCAATTGCCGCACCTTTGCTATCCCCAGCAATTGCACCAATTCCGGCGCCCAATATGGCTCCGCCTCCGGCGCCAATTAGTGTTCCTTTACCTGTGTTACTCATAGTGCCACATCCTCCTAGCATTAGCGATGCTGCTAAGACAATAATAAGTGTTTTCTTCATAAATAGTAAATAATTTATATTTTACATTAATAATTAATCTTGGTTACACTTAAACAACAATAAGATGAAATAGTTTAAAATATCTATAGTATAGGTTCGAAAATGATAACTCTATTTTTGTCACTTAAGATTCTTTCTACTGCAAGATTGATATCTTCAATAGTAATTTTATGAAGTAACTCTTTAGATAGTTTATAGTTTGCATCTATATCAAGAAGAGGAGAATCTCTTGTAAAGTGATCTACAGCAGCCGAAACATAGTCTTTGTTTGTAGATTCTTTACTCCTTTTGTAAAGAGTCTCAATTCCTCTTAAGATTCTAGCTCTAGATTTTTCTAACTCTTCTGGCTCAAAGCCATATTTGGTCACTTTTTCTATCTCTGTAACTATGCTCTTCAAAGCTTCAAGTGTGCTTTTAGAATCTTTTGGGACAGCTGTGGTAGAGAAGGTAGATCAAGCATATACAACCTCTCCAAATACAGGAATTATTGCTTTGCAAGGAGCATCCTTCTTACTGGTAGCCTCTGTAGTTCTTGCTTGAAACATGTTTAGAAACAAGCTTTGAGTGAGTTGGTCAAAGGTGGCTAAGTAACTACTTCTTTCCTGCGTAGTTCTGTGCGGAATCTTTACAACCATTCTAACAGATACAGCTTTAGATTCGGGGTCGGTTAGATAGCTTACAATTGGTAACCGTCCGTTGAGCCCCATCTGTTTTTGTGTTTTCATAGTAATTATCTTTGTCGCAAACTTATTATAAAGATGAAAACACCACCAAAAGCAGCTGTTCTATATGAAGCAGCGTATGATAGAT
>JAQVZL010000054.1 GCA_028708215.1 Bacteroidales bacterium | reverse complement strand
ATTGCCATAGATTTTGACGGAACTATTGTGGAGCACCGTTACCCACAAATAGGAGAGGAGATTCCATTTGCTATAGAGACACTTAAGCTATTACAGAAAGAGTTAAGACACAACTTAATATTGTGGACCGTTCGTGAAGGAGAGCTGTTAGACCAAGCTGTTGAATATTGCAAAAAGAGAGGTTTAACCTTTTATGCTGTGAATCAAAACGAACCTGGAGACTCTACCACCTTAGGCCCTAGAAAGCTAATGGCCGATATGTTTATTGACGATAGAAACTTTGGAGGAGTGCCAGATTGGGGCTTTATTTACAACTCTCTAAAAGAAAACGAGAGAGGCTGTTTCTCCCCTGAAATTTTTATGAATACCCAGCCAAAACCTAAACCAAAGAGAAGAGGGCTATTTAGAAGATAGCCCTTTTTTTGCTATATTTACAACTATTATAACTGCTTAAACCACACATTATGAAAGGCATTGTTCTAGCTGGCGGCTCAGGAACCAGACTCTACCCAGTTACAAAAGGAGTCTCTAAACAGCTCCTCCCAATATATGACAAACCTATGATCTACTATCCTATCTCTGTATTAATGTTGGCAGGGATAAGAGAGATTTTAATAATCTCTACACCCGCAGATCTCCCCGGTTTTAAGAGACTATTAGGTGATGGAAGCGACTATGGAGTTAATTTTGAATATGCAGAGCAACCCTCCCCAGATGGGCTTGCACAAGCTTTTATTATAGGAGATAAATTCATAGGAAAAGATTCTGTTTGTCTTGTTCTTGGAGATAACATTTTTTATGGACAATCATTTGTTAAAATGCTTGAAACTGCAGTAAAAGATGCCCAAGAAAGTGCCCAAGCTACCGTTTTTGGATACTATGTAAACGACCCACAAAGATATGGAGTGGCCGAGTTTGACAAAAGTGGAAAGGTTTTAAGTATAGAGGAGAAGCCAACTAACCCCAAAAGTAATTATGCTGTAGTAGGGCTCTATTTCTACCCTAATAAAGTTGTAGAAGTAGCTAAAAAAATTAAACCATCGGCAAGAGGAGAGTTAGAGATTACATCTGTTAACCAAGAGTTTTTAGAAGATGAATCGTTAAAAGTTCAGCTACTGGGCAGAGGCTTTGCATGGTTAGATACAGGTACTCACGACTCTCTTAGCGAAGCCTCTTCTTTTGTAGAGGTTATAGAGAAGAGACAAGGTTTGAAAGTGGCTTGTCTAGAAGAGATTGCCTTTAATATGGGATGGATAGACTCTAAAAAGCTATTAGAGATAGCAGAACCAATGGCTAAAAACCAGTATGGACAATATTTAATAGATCTAACAAAATGAATGTAATACAAACATCTATACCAGAAGTTCTTATTATAGAGCCCAAAGTTTTTTACGACCCAAGAGGCTATTTTATGGAATCTTTCTCTCTTAAACTTTTTGAAGAGAAGGTTTGCAACACAAGTTTTGTTCAAGATAATGAGTCTAAATCTAGCTATGGTGTTTTAAGAGGCCTACATTACCAGCTACCCCCATTTGCCCAAAGTAAATTGGTAAGGGTAGTTCATGGAAGGGTGTTAGATGTTGCAGTAGATATAAGAAGAGGTTCACCAACTTTTGGTAAATATGTCTCTGCAGAACTTACAGACTCTAATAAATTAATGATGTTTATTCCAAGAGGTTTTGCCCATGGCTTTGTTGTATTAAGTGAAGAGTGTCTATTTCAGTATAAGTGCGATAGTTACTACTCACCAGAGAGTGAGGCATCAATTAAGTGGGACGACCCTGCAATAAATATAGATTGGAGAATTCCAGAAGCAGATATTCTCTTGAGTGAACGAGACAAAAAGCACCCAACACTTAAACAGGCAAAGCTTATAGATTATAACACAAAATTATATTAAAGCATCTCTATGGTTTCAAATATACTTATTACAGGCGCTAACGGGCAGTTGGGAAGTGAACTTAAATTTCTGTTAAGACGTGAAAATAGAACTACAGCTTTTAAAAGTGCCAACCTCTTCTATACAGATCAAGAGGAGCTAGATATTACAGATTTAAAGGCAGTAGAGAGTTTTGTTAAAACCAATTCTATCTCTATAATTATAAATTGTGCAGCTTATACTGCTGTAGATAGGGCAGAAGATGAACCTGAATTATGTGAAAAGGTTAATAGTTTAGCTCCAAGGAATTTAGCAAAAGCAGCCAAAGACAGTGAAGCTCTCTTGATTCATATCTCTACAGATTACGTGTTTGATGGGAATGGACCTCTTCCTTACAAAGAGAGCGACACTAGAGAGCCTAAAAGTGTATATGGTGTAACCAAAGCTAAAGGAGAAGATGCTGTAATTAAGTTGGCAGATAGGTATATTATAATTAGAACCTCTTGGCTCTATTCAAAATATGGAAACAATTTTGTTAAAACCATCTCTAAACTCTCTTGTGAAAAACCCTCGCTTACCGTAGTTTTCGACCAAATAGGAACTCCTACACATGCAACAGATTTAGCAGAGGCAATTATAGAAATTTGCTCTCAATATATTACTAAAATAGAGAAGAAGAGCCAGGCTCAATTTCCATATGGTGTTTACCACTATTCAAACGAAGGTGTTTGCTCTTGGTACGATTTTGCGTTAGATATTGCTGCCAACTCTTGTAATGAGTGCAAGGTATTACCTGTTACTAGCGAAAAGTTCCCTACTAAAGCCAAAAGACCTCCCTACTCTGTAATGGATAAATCAAAAATAAAAAAATCTTTTGCCATTACTATTCCTCATTGGAGAGAGTCTCTCAAACACTATTTTAATAGCATAGAAATAAATAATTACTAATTATGAAAAGCATTTTAGTTACCGGTGGTGCCGGCTTTATTGGGTCTCATCTTGTAAGAGTTTTGGTTAACAAATACCCCAATTATAATATTATAAATCTAGATAAACTCACCTATGCAGGGAATCTAGAGAACTTGCGCGATGTAGAAGAGAAAGAGAATTACACCTTTGTAAAAGGAGATATTTGCGACTTTCAACTACTTGAATCTCTATATACTAAATACTCAATTGATGGAGTTATTCATTTGGCGGCCGAGTCACATGTAGATAGGTCTATAAAAGACCCTTTTGCTTTTGCTCAAACCAATGTTATGGGTACTCTCTATCTGCTTCAAGCAGCAAAAAACTACTGGGGTGCAAACGGGAAAGAGGGGTTTCAAGGAAAACTTTTCTACCACGTCTCTACAGACGAGGTTTATGGCTCTTTAGAGTTAGATAATACTTTTTTTACAGAGCAAACTACCTACGACCCTCACTCTCCTTACTCGGCCTCTAAAGCCTCTAGCGACCACTTTGTAAGAGCATATAGCGATACCTTTGGACTACCTATTATTATCTCTAATTGCTCTAATAACTACGGCAGCTATCAATTTCCAGAAAAGCTTATCCCGCTTTTTATTAATAATATAAAAAACAATAAACCACTTCCAGTATATGGGAAAGGAGAAAATGTTAGAGATTGGCTTTTTGTAGATGACCATGTAAGAGCTATAGATCTTATCTTTCATAAAGGTAGAAAGGGAGAGACATACAATATTGGAGGGTTTAACGAGTGGAAAAATATAGACCTTATAAAAATTTTAATTAAAACTGCCGATAAACAATTAGGAAGAGCCCCTGGAACAAGTGACTCACTTATAACCTATGTGACAGACCGTGCTGGACATGATTTAAGGTATGCAATAGACTCTTCTAAACTCCACAACGAGTTGGGATGGAGTCCATCTCTTCAGTTTGAAGAGGGCATAGAGAAAACAGTTAAGTGGTATTTAGAAAACGAAGAGTGGTTAAAACGTGTTACCTCTGGTGAGTACAAAAAGTATTATACAGAGATGTACCATAACAGATAATCTGCTTTAATTACCCAAAAACTCCCATGCATGGCACATTTTATGTACCTTTGTTGGATATTTTAAAATAAGGTGTAGTGAAAAATTTTGCTCTAATAGGTGCAGCAGGATATGTTGCCCCAAGGCATATGAAAGCAATAAAAGATACAGGTAATGTACTATGTGCTGCATATGATGTGTTTGACTCTGTAGGGATTGTAGATTCTTATTTTCCAAAATGCTCTTTTTTTACTCAATATGAGCTTTTTGAGCGTCATGTTACAAAAATGGAGAATCAAGTAATTAAAAGAGAAGATGGGCGTTGTAGTGGTAAGTTAGATTACGTAGCTATTTGTACTCCCAATTATCTTCACGATGCTCATATACGCTTTAGCCTTAGGGCTGGAGCACATGCTATAAGTGAAAAACCACTTGTACTCAACCCCAAGAGTATAGATGCTCTTGAAATTTTAGAAAAAGAGACAGGTAAAAAGGTTTATAATATACTTCAACTAAGACTCCACTCTGCAATTATAGATCTTAAAAAGAGAATAGAGCAGGGGCCTGCCAATAAGGTTTACGATATAGATCTAACCTATATTACCTCTAGAGGGCATTGGTACTATACAAGCTGGAAAGGAGATATTCGCAAGAGTGGTGGAGTAGCAACTAATATTGGGGTTCATTTTTACGACATGCTTGCATGGGTTTTTGGCTCTGTTAAACAAAATATTGTGCATGTTTCAACTCACGATAGAGTTGCAGGGTATTTAGAGTTAGATAAAGCCAGGGTTCGTTATTTCCTCAGTATAAATAGCGACACTCTACCCAATGAGGCAAAAAAAGCTGGTAAAAGAACTTTTAGGTCGCTCTCAATAGAGGGAGAGGAGATTGAGTTTTCAGATGGATTTACAGACTTACATACAGATTCATATAAACATATTCTATCTGGAGAGGGGTTTGGGTTAGACCAAGCTAAAAAATCAATAGAGATTGTTCATACTATTAGGAATGCTAAACCTATTGGTCTCAAAGGAGAATACCACCCATATGCTGTAAAAGAAAGCTCTCAGCACCCATTTGGTTGGAATTTTTAACTTTTTATAATAGTATATTATTTATATATTTGATTAATTGTAAAAGAATATAAATTTGAAAACAGTAAAACAGTTTGCTTTGATGGGAGCCGCAGGTTACATTGCTCCTCGTCATTTTAAAGCAATAAAAGAGACAGGAAATAACTTGTTTGCTGCTGTAGACCCATTCGACAGTGTGGGTATTATGGATAGCTTCTTTCCTGAATGTTCTTTTTTTAAGGAATTCGAACTTTTCGACAGACATTTATCAAAAGCAAAACAAGAGGGTAATGGTCTAGATTACTTAGCAGTATGTTCTCCAGATTATATGCACGATGCCCATATACGTTATGGTCTTAAAATAGGCGCCAATGTAATTTCAGAGAAACCACTAGTGCTTAACCCTTGGAATTTAGATTCTCTAGAAAAGGCCGAGAGTGATAGTGGAAATAAAGTTTTTACAATTTTGCAAATGCGTTACCATCAATCTATTTTAGCTTTAAAAAAGATGGTAGACCAAGGGCCTAAAGATAAGGTATATGAGATGGACCTTACATATATAACCTCTAGAGGGAATTGGTTCTTTACAAGTTGGAAAGGCCATGTACACCAGAGTGGAGGTATAGCTACTAATATTGGCATTCACTTCTACGATATGCTTTATTGGATTTTTGGAGAGGTTAAAAAGAATGTTGTTCACGTTAAAACTCACGATAGGGTAGCAGGCTTTATTGAATTTGAAAGAGCAAGAGTACGTTATTTTTTAAGTATTAACGACTCTACACTTCCAGAAGAGATTACAGCCAAAGGGCAAAGAATTTATCGCTCCTTTAATATAGAGGGAGAAGAGATTGAATTTACAGATGGTTTTGGAGATTTACACACAGAATCTTATAAAAAGATTTTTAGTGGAGAGGGTTTTGGTATAAAAGAGGCTCGTAAATCTATACAAATTGTTTATGATATAAGAAACGCTACTCCAATAGGTCTTAAGGGAGATTATCACCCTTTTGCAGCTAAGCCTGTAGTTCCCCATCCATTTGGTTGGTTTTAAAATTATTTACTCAGCCGCAAGCTATTTAGCACAACCGATACAGAGCTGAAAGCCATTGCGGCTGCTGCTATCATAGGGTCTAGCAATATACCTGTAAACGGGTAGAGAACACCAGCTGCAATTGGAATACCAATAAGGTTGTAAATAAATGCCCAAAAGAGATTTTGATGGATTAGTTTTACTGTTCTTCTAGAGAGATCAAATGCCTTGGGTAGCAGAGCAAGGTTAGAAGAGATTAAAGTAATCATTGCTACATCCATGGCAATATCTGTCCCTTTCCCCATAGCAATACTCACATTTGCCTTGCTTAAAGCTTGGGAGTCGTTAATTCCATCCCCTACCATAGCAACAATTTTTCCACTAGATTGTAAATGGGTTATATAATCTTCTTTCTCTTGTGGGAGTGCTCCTGCTTTATAATGTTTTATTCCTAGCTGTTCACTTACAGTTGCTGCATTCTCTACATTATCTCCTGTGAGCATATGTACCTCTATTCCCATTTTGTGAAGTCTCTTCACCACCTCTTTTGAGTTCTCTTTTATCTTATCTCTTATACCTATAATTAGGAGCGGGTTATTGTTTTTGCTAAATAATACTATGCTTTTACCTTGGCGGTTTTGTAGAGCTTTTAGAGCTTTTTCTCCACTCTCTTTTAGCTGTTTACTACTGCCAACAAAGTAATTATTGTTGTTGTGTTTAGCGGTTGCACCTATACCAGTTATGGTAGTAAAACCCTCAATAGTAGCCTCGGCATACTTCTTATTCTCTTTTATATATGAGACTATTGCATCTGCTAGTGGGTGTTCAGATCTGTTCTCTATTGAGAATATAATATTAAGGTACTCCTCTTTTTTCTCTTGAGAGAGATTCTCTTCTAGCCAAATCCAATCTGAAACAACTGGCTTCCCTTCTGTAAGGGTTCCTGTCTTATCTAGCACTACAGCATTAACCCTTTTCAACTGTTCTAAAGCAGTGGCGTCTTTTATTAAAACATGTTCACGAGCCCCTCTGCCTATACCAACCATTAGAGCTGTTGGTGTTGCTAGGCACAGTGCACAAGGGCAAGCTATAACAAGAACAGATACTGCCGAAAGAAGTGCCTTGGCAAATTGGTCTGCACCTCCAATAATTAACCAAAGAGCCAATGTTAAAATAGAGATCCCAATTACAACTGGTACAAATATAGAGGCTATTTTATCTGCAATTCTTTGCACTGGAGCTTTACTCCCTTGTGCCTCTTTAACTGTTTTTATAATTTGAGCAAGTAGAGTGTCTCCGCCAACTTTTACCGCTTCAAAATTGAATGTCCCCTTCTGGTTTATTGTTCCAGCAAGAACTTTTTGCCCTTCTTTTTTTAGTACAGCAATTGGTTCCCCTGTAATCATGCTTTCATCTACATAGGAGTTCCCCTCTTTTATTATTCCATCTACTGGAATTTTCTCTCCTGGCTTAACTTTTATAAGATCTCCTTTTTTTATTGCACTTATAGATACAGTTTGGCTCTCTCTATCTACTATTATTGTTGCAAGTTTTGGTTGTAACCCCATTAAACTCTTAATAGAAGAAGATGTGCTACCTTTGGCTTTCTCTTCTAGTACTTTTCCTAGCAAGACGAACGCTATAATCATTGTGGCAGCCTCGAAATAGACCATTGGCTCTATACCTCTCTCTATCCAGAACTGTGGAAAAAAAGTGTTAAAGGTGCTAAATAGAAACGCTATGGAGGTGCTTAAAGCAACCAATGTATCCATATTTGCGCTCCCTTTTGTAACAGATTTATACCCATTAATAAAAAAATCTCTACCAAAAATAAGTAATATGGGCAAAGCTAGAGCGAGCATTACAAAGTTCAGATAGCTTAAATGCATAAAGAACATAGAGATAATCATTATTGGTATAGAGAAGATCCATGCAAAAATAGTATCTCTTTTTAGTTTTTTGTAGTGGGCATTCTCTTGTTCTTCTTGAATCTCTTTTGCTCTCTCTTCCTCTTCAATTAACATGTTGTAGCCAACCTCTTGAAGAGCACTTTTTAAAAAGGCAGCATCTGTTTCTGCTGTTTCAAATTCCAGCATAACACTATTGTCTGCTAGGTTTACAGCAGCACTTTTCACTCCCCTCTGCTGTTTAAGCTTCTTCTCTACCCCCAGTGCACAAGAGGCACAACTCATACCTGTTACAGGATAATTCCGTTTTATAATATTATTATTATTCTCTAACATATTATTTCCTTGGTTATGTTTATTTCCTAAACAAACTTGTCTATATACAGTTCAATAATTTGAAAATACTACATATCGCACATTACAATATGAACGCTGTTTATATAACAATAATAGTTAACTTTGCAAGTATGACTCTCTCTTTAACTATAGAACTCCTCCAAAATGCAGCTATATTGCTTGCAGTAACATTATTGTATGATATATTTTGGATCAACTACAATTTTTTTAAAAAAACAAAAAGCAAAATTCTACTTGGTATAATTCTTGGGCTCGTTGCTGTTTTACTTATGCTATCTAGTTTTGAATTGGCAGAGGGGTTAGTTTTTGATACTAGAACTGTTTTGTATGTAATTTCTGGTCTTTTCTTTGGCCCCATAGCTACAATTATTGCAGTTGTAATTGGCTCTTTATTCAGGATTTATATTGCTGGCCCAGGTATGTATATGGGTATTTTTATAATTTTCACATCGGCTGGGACAGGTCTTATTTGGAAAAAATTCCGCCCAAATTGGAGAAAGGGGAACTATTTACTTGAGTTAACTCTAGTTAGTTTTATTGCCCATTTTTTTATGATTGGCTCTACACTTTTAGTTGTTGGTAGTGAGGCAAAGACATTGGTATATAGGCTTTTAGCTATACCTGTAGTAACTGTTTACCCTCTTTTCACCATTTTAATAGGGCGCGTTCTTATTGGAAGAATGGATAATTATAAGATAAGAAGAAAGTTAATTGAAAGTGAATATAGATATCACTCTTTTATAAATATGAACAGCGATATGATGTTCATTAAAGACTCTAACCGTAAATATGTAGTAGTTAACAATAAGTTTTGCGAAGAGATTAATATGAAAAGATCTGATATTATCTCTAAGACAGATTTTGAATTATTTCCACACGAGGTTGCTTCAAAATATACTGAATCTGATTTTAAGGTTCTAAATACAGGAGAGACACTTTTAATTGAAGAGTCTTTTATAAATAAAGTGAGTGAAACAATGAAGTTCCCTATTAAATTGGAGGGAGGCGAGACTGGAATAGGTGCAATTGTTAGGGATATTACTCTTAGAGATAAAAAGAGAGAGATGCAAGAGGTGCTTTTGTATCTTTCGCGTTTATCTTTAATAGATACAGATCTCTCTTCTTTTCTAGAGAAAGTGCACTTCCACATGAAAAGAGTAATTAAAGCGAGTAACTTCTATATAGCCCTTTATAATAAAGATGAAAACAGTTATAACTTTGCTTACTATGTAGATGAATATAGGAAAGTAGATTTGAGTAAATCTGTAACCTTAGAACACACTTTAACAGATTATATTCGTGTTACTGAGAAAGGTGCAAAAATTACAAAAAAAGAGGAGGCAGAGATTGCCAAAATATTTAAAATTGACGGGATTGGAAAGTATGCTCCTGTTTGGATGGGAGCTCCACTTTTAGACTCTGCCTTGAAAGAGGTAATTGGTGTTGCTGTTGTTCAAGACTACCATAACGAAAACGCATATAAAGACGAAGATTTATTGCTATTTGAGATTTTCGCAAATACAATAGGGGCATTTATAGAGAAGCTAACTATATTTAAGAAGCTAAAAGAGGCAAAAGAGGAGGCAGAAAAAAGCAATAAGTTCAAATCAGTTTTTCTCTCTAATATGAGTCATGAGATAAGAACTCCCCTTAATGGCATTATTGGTTTCTCAGACTTGCTTATGTCAGATGTCCATGACCCAACTGTAAAAGAGTATGTGGCCATTATAAACAAAAGTGCCCATACTTTGTTGTATTTAATAAATGATATAATAGATGTAGCTAAGATTGAGTCTGGCCAGATAAAAGTGATAAAAGATAGATTCAATCTATCTCTGCTTTTTAAAGAGGTTCACACCTTCTTTATTAAGCATCCTGGCAGTAAAGATTTAAGACTCTCTATTCCGCAGACAGAATTTTGGTTTTTATCAGACCAAATTAAAATACAGCAGATACTTATTAACTTGGTTAATAATGCTATAAAGTTTACACCAGAGGGGTATGTAGAGTTTGGGTTTGAAATAGAAAATGGTGGAGTTCTTCTTTTTGTAAAAGATACCGGAGTTGGTATCTCAAAAGAGCATCAAGAAGGTATTTTTGACAGATTTAGTCAAATAGAAGAAGATAGAGTAAGAGTTTTTGGTGGAACTGGTTTAGGCCTTTCTATTGTAAAAGAGTTTGCAAATCTATTGGAGGGTCACCTTTGGTTAGAGTCGCAACTTGGAAAGGGAACAGAGTTCTATATAAGGTTTAAGTTAGAACAATAGAAATCAATTATAAACAAATTTTGAAATTTTAAATAACAATTATTATGAGATTTAAAAAAAGTGTAGAAGAGATTCTTAATAAGCAAATTAACGCAGAGTTTTGGAGCGCATATTTATATTTATCTATGTCTTCATATCTTGCACAAAAAGGGTATAGTGGCTTTGCAAATTGGATGCGTGTTCAATACCAAGAAGAGATTTCTCATGCGCTTAAAATATTTGATTATGTTTTAAGTAGGGGAGGAGATGTTAAGTTAACACCAATTGACAAAGTAGAGACTGAGTGGAAAGATATTAACGAGATTTTCCAAAGTACTTATGATCACGAATGTTTAGTAACAGACATGATTCATGAATGTTACGAAGTAGCTGTGAAAGAGCGCGACCATGCAACAGCAAATATGCTCAACTGGTTTATAGACGAGCAGGCAGAGGAAGAAGAGGCAGCTATGGAGATAATAGATAAGCTCAAAATTATTGGCAGTAAAGGGTCTGGCCTATATATGTTAGATAGAGAGCTTGCTTCAAGAACATTTACAGACGAAACTCAAGAAGCTTAATTATTTAGTTAGTCACTAAAGTTTAGTATAAAATAAAAGAGGTCCCTAAGTAAGGGGCCTCTTTTTTAATAAATAATTGGTAAGTAACCAAAAGAATTAATTAACTAAGAAGAGAGGGAATTTGGGAAGGCTCTTTTGCAACAGGAACTCCTGCTGCTTCGAATGCTGCCTGTTTCTCTTGAGCCGTACCACTTCCGCTAGATATTATTGCTCCAGCATGTCCCATCCTTTTGTTTGGAGGGGCTGTGCTTCCAGCAATGAAAACAGCTACTGGTTTTGTAATATGCTCTTTAATATAGGCTGCGGCTTGCTCCTCGGCATCACCCCCAATCTCTCCAATTAATGCAATTGAGTGAGTTTCGGGATCGTCCTGAAACATCTGTAATAACTCTTTATAGTAGAGCCCAACAACAGGGTCGCCCCCTACGCCTATTGCTGTAGATTGCCCCATGCCCTCTTTTGTAAGGTTATATACAACTTCATATGTGAGGGTTCCGCTTCTAGAGATTACGCCTGTATTGCCTTTTTTAAAGATATTTCCAGGCATTATTCCAATTAAGCTTTTTCCAGGTGAAATTATACCTGGGCAGTTAGGCCCTATAAGTTTAGAGCCTTTGCTACTTGCATATTTATGAGCGTAAACAACATCTAGCGTAGGAACTCCTTCGGTTATACAAATAATAAGCTCTATACCTGCGTTTGCAGCCTCCATTATTGCATCTTTTACAAATGGTGCGGGTACAAAAATAACAGAGGTGTTTGCCCCTTCGTTTTGGACTGCTTGGTGAACACTATTCATAACGGGCACTCCAAATTCAGTTATCATTCCACCTTTTCCAGGAGAAGTACCTGCTACAACATTGGTTCCATATAATTTCATTTTTGATGCATGGAAACCTCCATCTCTGCCAGTTATACCTTGTACAACTAGTTTTGTATTTTTATCTATTAGAATACTCATATTAATACTTGTTAGAGGGTTATCTTTGTAAACTTAGCTCTACGGCTTTCTGAATTGCTTCTCCCATGGTAGAGGTATTATGAAATGGGGTTTCTTTTAGGAGCTCTCTCCCTTCATTTTCATTGGTGCCAGCGAGTCTTATAACTATTGGTATGTCTGTATCTATCTGGTTGAATGCCTCTTTTAAACCTTTCGCAACATCGTCGCAACGGGTAATTCCTCCAAAAATATTAATTAATACAACCTTAACCTCTTTGTCGCTAAGCAGAAGTTTCATTGCTTCAACCACCTTATTGGGATTTGAACTACCTCCAATATCTAAGAAGTTAGCAGGATCTCCGCCATATAGTTTAATCATATCCATGGTTGCCATTGCTAAACCAGCACCATTTACCATACATCCTATCTCCCCTCCTATATGCACAAAGCTGAACCCTTTAGATTTAGCCTCCTGCTCCTTTCTCTCCTCGGCCGAGGGTTCAAAAAGCGCTTCTACTTCGCTTTGCCTATATAGGGCATTAGGGTCGAAGTTCATTTTTGCATCTATAGCAAGCAATCTACCCTCTTTAGTTACTACCAAAGGATTAATCTCTGCAAGAGAAGCATCTTTTTCTACAAATAGTTTATATAAGTTCTGTATAAGTGGTATAGCCTGCTTTACAATGCTATTATTGTCAAATAACATGCGAGCTGCATAAGCTGCAAGGAAATTGGGTATTCCAATAAATGGATCTATAGCTATCTTAAAAATTTTTTCTGGAGTTTTAGCAGCTACCTCTTCTATATCTACTCCACCTTCTTTACTCATTACTAAGAGAGTAGACTTTGTAGTTCTGTCAATTACAAGACTTATATAATATTCATTTTCAATATTAACAGCTTGGGCAACCATTACTCTATCTACGGTATAGCCTTTTATATCC
>JAQVZL010000053.1 GCA_028708215.1 Bacteroidales bacterium | reverse complement strand
CTCCATCTTCTGTATAATCTCCAGACTCGGTACCATATAGATTTTGACGAACCGGCATTCCTACCATGGCAACATTAAGTCCCATCTGAGATGCTTTCTCTTTATCTACCTTTACTTGCACATCTAACTTACCCATATCTACTGTAGTTAAGACATCTGAGAAGGCTCTCTGATCTATCATTTTTTCTTGGAAATAGAACGCTACATCACTAAGCATATCTAAGTCATTTCCAGAGATCACAATCTCTATAGGTTTTTTATTCCCTGTTACAGCAGTAGCTAGAGCACTCCCCCCACTTATACTCACCTTGTCAATTTGAGGGATTCCCTCTACCTGTTCACGAATAGATTCAGCTATTTCTTGGGCAGAACGAACTCTTTGATCTGAAGGAACTAAGTGACAAAGTACTGTGCCTACATTCTTCCCCTCTTTAAACCCTACAGTTGTGAGCGAGCCATCATTTGTTTGCCCAGCAATAGAAGCAATAGCACCTTCTGCTATTTCTGGGATTTGGTCATGCATAATTTTCAATATTAATTGACCAATACTATCTGTTTGGCATGCAGCTGTTCCCACTTCTGTCTCAAACACTACAGAGACAGTACCTGCATCAAAATCTGGAATATAGTCTGTTCCAATTCCTCTACCAATAAAAAGAGTACCTATAAAAACAAGTAGTGCTATAGATAATGTTAGCCCTTTATGAAAAATTGCCCACCCTAAGACTCTCTTATATCTGTTTTCAATTCTGTTAAAAACTTTCTCGCTAGCAATATAAAACCTAGAATGGTGCTGCCTTTCTGCTTCTCTAGGTAGCCCCTTCAATAATTTTGAAGAGAGCATTGGAGTAAGGGTAAGGGCTGCAAAAAGAGACATAATCATACAGACTACTGTCAATATTGCAAGTTGCTTAAACATAATGCCCACAATACCTCCCATAAAAAGGAGTGGAAGAAATACCACCAACGTTGTGGCTGTTGAAGCTGCAATGGCCATACCCATCTCAGATGTTCCAAAAATAGCCGCCTGTTTAGGGTCTGCTCCCTTCTCTATATGTTGGGTAATGTTTTCAATTACTACAATAGCATTATCTACCACCATGCCTATTGCAATAACAAGAGACATCAAAGAAAAAATATTAATAGTATATCCCATAACATACATAGCAATAAATGCAGAAATAAGAGATACTGGCATAGTAATAAAGACTATAAAACTAGATTTCCACTCCCGTAAAAACATAAGTACTACAAGCGTAACGAAAGCAAGAGCATACCAAATAGATGAGGTAAGGTTATTTATAGAGCCAACAACAAGCTCTTCTGAAGTAATAATCTCATGAATTTCTATATCTGATGGGAGTTCAGACTTCAACTCCTCTACCTTTGCTCTAACAGCCTTTACAACTTCTACAGTGTTAGCTCCAGACTGTTTCTGGATCATAAGTGCAACCCCTTCACCTATATGATTTCTGGCAAAAGATTCTTTCTCTTTAAACGTATCTTCAATAGTAGCTACATCTTTTAAACGAACAATTTTACCGTTAAAAGACTTCAATACTGTATTGCCTATCTCATCAACCGATTCAAACTTCCCAGGTACACTAACAGAGAAATCATACACTCCCACTTTTATATTTCCAGCAGGGACGTTAATGTTATCTGCTTTAAGCATTGTAGATATGTGCGAAGTAGAGAGCCCGTAGGCCTTCATCTGCTGCGGGTTAATATTAACCTTTATTTCACGTTGTGGTTGCCCCAAATAGAGTACTGTTCCTACCCCTTCTACCTTACGTAGAACAGAAGCAATCTCTTCATCTATAATATGATCAATACCATTATAATGCTCCTTTGCATTTATAGCATAAGCTAATACAGGCATCATAGATGAGTTAATTTTATATATAATTGGTTGTTGTGCAGCTGCTGGTAGCCTGCTTTTACCCAACTCAATAAGGTCTCTTGCATTATTTGCTGCAGATGTTACGTCGCCTCCCCATTCATAACTGAGCTGAATAAATGAGACATTCTCTTTTGAGGTAGATTTTAGCTCTGTAAGGTGGTCGGCAGCAGACAGAACCGTTTCTAATGGTTTGGTTACCTGCTCTTCTACCTCATTTGCCGAGGCTCCTGGATATATAGTAATAACCGTTACAGATGGGAACTCCATCTCTGGCATCAAGTCTAACGGCAACATTGTGAGCGATACAACTCCCAGCAAAATAATAGCCAAGAAAAGCATAGCAGTTGCCACTGGTCTTTTTACACCTATTTCGGGTAATTTCATTTCTTTTTTATTTTATATGATAATCTGAATATGGATAAAGTTTTCTTACTAATTCACTATTTCAATGGATGAGCCTTGGTCTAATTTGTTTTTACCATCTACTACAACACGCTTGTTTGCAGCCAACTCAGGTATCCTAACAAGATTATCTATTGCCTCACCACGAGTAACTTTCACACGAGTAACTTTGTTACTCGGCTCAACTAAAAAGAGGAAATCTTCTCCAGTTCCTTGTTGTCTATAAAGAGCATTAATAGGTGCAAACACACCAGTTGTAGGTTTCATAGAAATTGAGACTCTACAGTACATTCCTGGTTTGAGCATCATCTCTCTATTTGGTATGGTAAGCTCAACTGTAGCAGTACGGCTCGTAGAAGATAAAACTGGAGATATATAGTTCACTTTCCCTTTAAATGTATCTTCTGGGTATGCATCAAATACCATTTCTGCCTGTTGCCCATACTTAATTGAAGAGATCTCTTTTTCATTCACCTCTATTACTACCTTCAAAGGATTGAGCTGACATATGGTTACTATACCACCTTGAACCTTTAAATCTGAACTTATAGAGGGTATAAAAGTGTAATTCTCTCCCTCCTCTACATTAATACCTGTTAATATCCCAGCAAAAGGAGCAGTAATCGAAGTGTTTTTCTTGAGCATATCTACCTTGGTTTGAGATGCATCAAACTTTGCTTTTATATGGTCGAAATCCATTATACTAACACTCTCTTTATCTTTTAATCTTTTCATTCGTTCATAATCTTTGCGAATGGCTTCCAATTCAATTTGTGCCTGAATAAGCAATTCGTCTGACATCTCGGCAATAACCTCTCCTTTTGGTACATAACTCCCCTTAGCAAAGTGAATTTTCTCTACTCTACCAGGAATAGAAGCTCCCAGATTGGCCTCTCTGTTTGCCTTGGCAGTACCTGTAAAGTTTAACATAGGAGTGTACTCCATCTCTTCTGCTAAATAAACGGTTACTTTTGTTGGATTATTGGCAGTTTTATTATTTTCTTCTATAGCCTTGGTGCTACATCCGCCCAAAAAAAGAGCGAATAAACAGGTTATACAGGTTATTCTATTTTTTAGTTGCATAGTTGTAATTTTGTATTTTAAATTTTAATAATAACTCTTAATAAAGATAATTGTATATTTCACCTGTAGATTTGTCCAGCTCAAGAAGTGTTGTCTTCATCTCTACAAGTGCATCTATATGTTCCGAAGATGCTATTTCCCACTGTAGCTGTGCTTCTAGCAACTCAGAGAGACGGCTCTTGCCCTCTACAAGGTGCTCATTTGCCATACGCATATTCTCTTGAGCCTGCTCCTTTGAAAGTTTAGTCATCTCAACTTTTTTTAACACCTCTCTATATCTATAACGATTCTGACGAATTTGCAAATCAATCATCTCTCTAGCTTCGTCAAGCTGTAACTCGGCATTCTCTCTCTTAAGAGTAGCGGTTTGGAGGTTATGCCTTCGTTCACCCCAAGTGAAAATAGGTATAGAAACCGCCACACCCACACTCCAATCTCCTCCAAATTCACTTTTAAGCCCACTATATAAATTAGGATTCACCCAACCATATCCACCTGTAAGTACTATATTGGGCATAAACTTAGATCGCTCAATATTCCTTTTTGAGTCCATAATAGCTACCTTATCTTTTAGCATGGCTATCTCTGCTCTTTTATCTGAAGAAATCTCATTTTCAAGCGAAATAGGCATGGTCTCTGGAGCCTCTTGTAAATTTTCTGATTCAATCTCCATATTGCATTCATTCACTCCTATTATTTGTGCTAGAGCCATTCTAGAGAGAGCACAACCATTTTCTGCTTGTAATGTTTTGAGCTTAGCCTCATTTCTCTTTACCTGAGCTTTTAATAGATCGTTTCGTGTGATTACACCCTCGGCAAACATATTTTCAAGGTCTCTTACCAATCTGTCTAATAGTGACTCATAGGCATTAGCCAATTTCAACTTCTCTTGCAAAGAGACAACTCGCCAAAATGCCTCATCTGTTTTTGCAACAATCTCTGCTTTTGTTAGTAATTCGTTTTCTTGTGCAATTTTATGTGCTCGCGTAGCAATTTTATTAGATTCAGTAATTTTAAAACCTGTAAAGATTGGCTGAGTAATAGCAAACCTGCCGAGGTAACTGTTTTTATGGTCAAAAACTAGTTTGTCTGCCGGTAACATTGCATAGTTCTTGAAAATTGGATTCCCATTTGCATCTACCATAGGTGCCCCCGTTTGAGGATTCATAACTAGGGCATTCATTGCTGTTTGAAGGTCATTAAACGCCTCTGGGTTTAACTTACCTGTAGTGATATCAATTGCATTAAAAGGGACTATAGGTAGAAAAAGATTGTTTTCTAAAGGCTGTAAAGCCTTATTAGTGTGCAACCATGCAGCACCAAAACTTATCTTAGGAAGATAATGTGTTAATGCAGATTTTTTAATATGTTCAGCTGCTACAATCTGGTTCTGTGCAATCTTTACTTCTCTATTATGCTTAAGCGCCAGAGTGCGACATTCGGCTAGATTTAATTTTTGCTGTGCAGAGAGAGAAGAGACAAAGAGCGTAAGGAATGTTAGCAAACAAACAAATTGCTGTCTGTATAGATTTTTAATTCTCATTTTCATCTGTTTTGGCTATATTTTTACATTTATTACTGTAAAATTATAGCTAAACAGTATGCATACTTTAAGAATAAGCCCGAAGAGTAGAAAATGGCTCCCCAAATAACAATAAGAGACCCCGAAACAACAACAGAAATGTTACCTACTATTATCCATATACCAGTTTTTAAAATCACTGTTTCTTGCCCGGCTAACAATTATTCTTTCTGGTGTCTCAACCAAAAGGTTTACTGCTAGCTTCCCTCCAAACCAAACAGAGAGATCTACTATTGCTCCATGTGATACAATATATTGCCTATTGGCACGAAAAAAATACGCAGGATTTAACAAGGTCATTAATTCATCCAGAGAACTATCTAAAACAAATTTTTTCTCATTAAAGCAGACAATTCTTGTTATTTTAAACTCAGTATAAATATAGGCTATCTCATCTACAGAGAGTGGAATAAGTTTATCTTTATGTGGAATAAGAAAATGTCGCTTATAGAAGCTTTTCATTGAATCTATTGATTTCACAATCTTAGAAACAAGCTCGTTATTGTTTTGCTTAGAGGTTAATAAAGAGAGTTTTTCAAATGCCTTCTCTAAGCTCTCATTGTTAATTGGCTTAAGCAGATAGTCAATACTATTTACCTTAAATGCCTTTAATGCATATTCATCATATGCAGTAGTAAAGACAATGGGACTATGAATCTCTACCTTATCAAAAACTGAAAAGACCTCACCATCTGCCAGATGAATATCCATGAAAACAATATCGGGAGGGCTATTTTTAGAAAACCAATCTACAGACTCCTCTACGCTTTGTAGCACAGCAACAATTTTCACACTGCCATCTACTACCTCTATCATCCGCTTTAGATTCCTTGCTGCGACAATCTCATCTTCTACTATTACTACTTTCATCTCTTCACTTTTAACTACTTAATGGAACAACCACCTCTTTTACAATTGGAATTTCAACAGAGAACAACCCGTTATCAGAGGAGACAACAATCTCTTTTCCAAACATTAATCTATATTGCTCATTCAAATTTGAGAGTCCAAGTCTATTACTTGCCCTATTTCCTGTTTTAATTTGCAAATTATTCTCTACACATACCTTATCATCTGCAAGTGATTTAATCACAATACGAAGAGGTTTTTTTCTGCTTATAACATTATGTTTAATTGCATTTTCTACAAGTACCTGCACCCCAGATGGAATAAGATAGTAGCCCTTTTTCTCATTGTTAATATTTATCTGAATATCCAACCCATCTTCATATCTTATCTTCATTAGATAGATAAAAGAGTCAACAAATTCTAGCTCTTCTGACAAACTACACACCTCCTTGTTCTGCATAGTATGACGGAACACAAGTGAAAGTTGCTCTACATAATCCCTAGCACGCTGGTCGTCATATCCTATCAATCCGGTCAAAGTATTTAGTGAATTAAACAAAAAATGAGGGTCTGTCTGGTTTTTAAGGGCATTATATCTATTTTGCAAATTTTCATAAACCAAGTGTTGGTTTTCGGTCACCTTCTCTTGATTTTGGTTAATAAAGTAGATTAACATTGTAAAAAGAAAAGAGATAATAAGTATAATTAGATCTTTTACATAATGTAGTGTAGAATAAGCTTTTGGAGAGACAGCACTACGGAACCACCACCATTGCATCTGTGAAAATAGAGGACTCAAAGAGAGAAGAACTACAAACATTCCAAGTAAGAAAAGCCACATTTTGTAAGGCTTATGTAAAAAATTGACCACAGCCCAAAACTGCAATCTAAAAAGGAAATAAAAGAAAAGCGTATTGATTAATAAAGTAACAATAGACTCTGGAGTAATAATATCACTAAGTCTAACTCCACTCTGCTTGTTTAATGAAATGGCATAAAACATAGAAGAGGAGAGCATAATAAAGGCCAAAATAAAACTGATAATGACAGACGCTCTAATAGCTGTTCTCTTATCATAACTAAGAATAAAAGATCTTTTTTTTGGTAATTTCATTATTATAATGGCCTTTTTAATTAAAGCAGACTAACAAATATAGAAAAAAACGTGTTGCAATAAAACAACCTCTCCTTGGGTTATAGTAGCTCCCTTCCTCTCTACATTCTCTCCCTTATTATACCCCTCGGGAAAACCCCCTATGATGGTACCACTACTATCCAAAAAAACAATATCATGTATTTTGGTTCCTGCTTTACCAATAGCAGCAATGTAAATATCGCCATGTTTTTTTAAAAAGTTTACATCAAAGTTTTTATCTGCTGCCCCTTTTATAGTGACTTCTTTAATAGAACCATGGGGGTAATACTGTATAAGCTTATTACTCCTTTCAAAAATCATCTCAACTCCTGTCTGATACTCATAGTCAAAAGAGAACCCATCGAGCTCCAGATATTCACCAAAATCCCTACCCCTTTCGCCAACACTACCTAAATACTCTCCAGTGAGAGAGAAACGGCTAAGTTTCTGAGTCTCTATCTCTGGTATATAAATAATATCATTCTCCAAAACTATATGCATAGCATTACCCAGTAAAGACTATGCAGAAGTTTCAAGTGGTATATGATCTACAGCAGAAGCAACCTCACTAAGATTAACCACCTGTTCTTTACCTATTTCAGGCTTCAAAAAGATAACTTTCACGCCATCCTGCTGGGTAGATACCGAGTTGGAGCCACAAGAACTTATAATAAGAGTAACCACCAGAACTACAGCTGTCAATTTCAAAAATCTCATAATTATACTTTGTATTAAATTATTTGCATAAAGATAGCAACAATACCTATTCAACACATAAATATTAGTGTATCCTTTTTATATGGAATTAAACTTTATTGCTACCAATTAGTTTTATATATATAAAAGGAAACGTTTTTTCTTTAAGATTCGTCTAGAGATTCATCTAGGGGTATATAAATAATTACAATTAAAAAACTTTAAGATTATGGGGAAATTAAAAGGGAAAAAAATAGCAATTTTATCTATGAGTGGTTTTGAAACATCTGAGCTATTTGAACCTAAGAAAGCTTTAGAAAAAGAGGGCGTCAAAGTTTATATAGTATCGCCTGAGTCTTCAAAAATTAAAGGTTGGAAAGATGGGAACTGGTATTCAGAAATTGATGTAGATGTAATGGTGTATAACACTAAAGTGAATGATTTTGATGCTCTGGTTATACCTGGTGGAGTAATAAATCCAGATAAACTTAGAAGAGACCAAGCATCTGTACAGTTTGTAAAAGATTTTATATTAAGTAAAAAACCAGTTGCAGCAATATGCCATGGGCCACAAATGCTTATTGAAGCCGAGGTTGTTAACGGCAGAACATTAACTTCTTTTTACTCCATAAAAAAAGATCTTCAAAATGCTGGAGCTAAGTGGATAGACCAAGATGTTGTAGTAGACAATGGTTTAATAACCTCACGAAACCCAAGCGACTTGGTGGCTTTCAACAAAAAAATAGTTGAAGCACTGCAAAAATAATAACTCAAGAAACTCCCTTAGAGAAGTTGATTGTTAAACTTTCCCTAGCTCATCAATATTGTCTCCAACTTTATCCAACCATTTTTTAAATTTACCTTTTAGTTCATTTCTACTCTCCTTCCAAGACTCATACTCTTTTTTCATCTCTGTTTCTATTTGCCGATTGTTTAAAAGAGAGTAAATCCCACAACTAAATAGAGGCAATAATTAAAATTAACCTAGTTAAGGTTTTCATATCAAATAATTATAATTTATAGAGATTGAAGTTACTATAAAATTAGACAAATTGCAATAAGCTACTCTAAAAAAGTAGAATTAGGAGCTGTGCACTGAGTACCCTTAAAAACATTGTAAGAGGATAAACCGTAGCATAACTAACTGCTGGCATATCATTACCAGCCGTTGCATTAGCAAAAGCCAGAGCAGGTGGGTCGGTTGTACTTCCAGAGAGAAGTCCCATAAGAGTGAAGTAGTTCAATTTATATCTCCAGCGAGCAATAATTCCTATTATTAGCAGTGGAACAACGGTTATTACCACTCCATATAAAATCCAAACTGCCCCACCTTTATTTATAATTGTATCTACAAAGCCACCTCCAGCATCTAAACCTACGCAGGCAAGGAATAGAGATATTCCTATCTCTCTTAACATAAGATTTGCACTCATTGTAGTATAGGTAACAAGCTTTAATTTAGGCCCGAACCTGCTCATTAAAATAGCAACTATTAAAGGGCCTCCAGCAAGTCCCAGTTTTACAGGTTGAGGTATTCCTGGTATGAAAAATGGTAATGAGCCAAGAATAATACCTAAAGCAATGCCAATAAATATTGAAGTTAAATTTGGCTCCCTTAATCTATCCATTGAATTCCCCAGTAAACTTGCTGCTGCATCTATACTCTCTTGATTGCCTACAATAGTAAGACGGTCTCCAATCTGTAGTTTAAAATTAGCCCTTGCCACCAAATCTAGCCCAGCTCTATTAATTCTAGTAACAGTAATATCAAAAGCTTTTCCCAATTTAAGGTCAGATAGACTTTTACCGTTAACAGCACTTTTAGTTACTATAACTCTTCTTGGAATAACATCTTTATCAATAACACTCCAACTATCTTCGCTTTTACAAATCTCTTTACCAAGAAAAGCAACAACAGACTCTTTATCTTGAACCTCAGTTATTACTAATATATCATACCCCTTATCTAAAACAGTACCTGCTCCCGCAATTTTTACCCACTCATCTCCTTTTGCCACTCTAGAAATCACAAAATGTTTATCTATAAGCCTCTTTACCTCTATAATCTTCTTACCATAGATAGCTGGATTAGCAATTCTAATTGAAACTTTAACAGTCTCGTCTGGGCTATCTTCACCAAGCTTTTCCAACTTAGCCATCTCTTTTTCTAAATTAATTTTAAAAAAATATTTTATTAATAGTAATGAAGAGATAATACCTAATACTCCTAATGGATAGGCCACAGCATAACCCATTCCTATAGATGGGTCTGCAGAACCATATATGTCCATATATGTTTGTTGAGCTGCTCCCAGCCCCGGAGTGTTAGTAATAGCACCAGAAAGAATACCCACCATAGTAGGCATTGGTAGGCCTGTTATATAGTGAATAGATATAGTTACTAGAACACCCAGTAGAACAACTCCCAGAGCTAGCATATTTAATTGAATCCCCCCCTGTTTAAACGAAGAGAAAAAACTAGGACCAACTTGTAAACCAATAGAATAAACAAAAAGAATTAACCCAAACTCTTTAATAAAATGGAGTATTTGAGAATTAATTTCCATCCCAAAATGGCTAAAAGCAATTCCGGTAAACAGAATCCAAGTTATACCAAAAGAGATATTTGCAACTTTAATTTTTGACAACAATAGGCCTATTGCTATTACAGCTGCCAAAACTACAACCGACTGCGCTACACCTTCATTTGTAAAAAGTGCACTAATCCATTCCATAACTAAAATAATTTATGCAAATATAGCTCTAAAATTTATAATATCTGATTTAACCCTTTATAACAGCAAGTGGTTTTAACTCTACCTCAATATTTACTAAATCTTTTTGCAAGGCCATAACCTCTTCAATATTTTTATATGCCCCAGGAGCTTCATCTAAATTCCTTGAGTGATGCAGAGAGTGAATAATACCCTGGGCTTCAAGTTTAGCCTTCTCACTTTTAATATCCAATACCTTTCTGGCTTTAGCACGGCTTAAAACCCGCCCTGCCCCGTGAGAACAAGAGTTAAATGAGAGAGGGTTCCCTAAGCCTTTAACTAAAAAAGAGCTTGTGCCTTGAGAGCCTGGAATCATACCCCACTCCCCTTTTTCTGCTCTAGTAGCACCTTTCCTATGAACAATTACTTGTGTATTATAGTGCTTTTCCCAAGCTGCAAAGTTATGAGGTTTATTAATAAACAGAGAGAACTCAACTTGAGGTAACACCTCTTTAAAGGACTCTTTTACTCGCTCCATCATTAGTTTTCTGTTTTGCAAAGCAAACTCAATTGAATAACTCATCTCGTTAAAATAGTTTTCATACTCGCTCTCGCCACGCAAAAAATAGGATAGATCTTTTGGTTGCTCTTCTTTACGCTGCTTATGTTTCTCTTTTGCTTTATTGTGATAATGGTTGGCTACAGTATAACCTAAGTTCCTAGAACCAGAGTGAATCATAATCCAGATAAATCCATCTGATCCCTTTTGAATCTCAATAAAATGATTACCACCCCCCAAAGTTCCAATTTGAAAGATAGCTCGCTCATACTCTTGAGAAACAATAGGAAGTTCAGTTCTTATTGTTGGCATCCAACTCTCATCTTGCCTCTCTTTATGATGAGAGAACCCTAAAGGAATTTTTTTACGAATCTCACTCATAATTTCTTTAAGCTCTTTTCGCTCAATCTGTTCTAAATTGGTTTTTAAAGAACTTATGCCACAGCCAATATCTACTCCCACGGCATTAGGGACAATGGCATTTTTAGTAGCTAACACTCCACCAATGGGCATTCCATATCCAAGGTGAGCATCGGGCATAATAGCTATATGTTTGTAGGCAATAGAAAGATTGGCCAACTCCTTAGCCTGCTGCAAAGTGCCATCTTCTATCTCTTCTAACCATAATTTTATTGGAATCTTTTCTGTAGTAATCTTCTGTCTCATAATAGTAATATAACAATTTTATGCTATTTTTATAGCTAATAAAAACAAGAAGTAAACTTTGCTGAACATTGTTGTTATACATTTTGTTCTAAATTTGCAGAAAGAGACAAAAATTCAACAATTAATTTTATAGTAAAAAAAATGAATAATTTTATATTTCACAATCCCACCAAATTAATATTTGGTAAAGAGACTATTTCTAAACTTACAACAGAGATCCCTTTAGATAAGACAATATTAGTCACATTTGGAGGTGGCAGTGTAAAGAAAAACGGAGTTTACCAACAGGTGACGTCTGCATTAAAAGAGCACACCTATCATGAGTTTTGGGGAATAGAGCCAAACCCTTCAATTGAAACCCTTAGAGAGGCTATAGCTGCAGGCAAAGAGCACAAATGTGATTTTGTGCTTGCAGTAGGTGGTGGCTCTGTTATAGATGGCTCCAAACTTATTGCAGCTGGAATTATATATGATGGTGACGCATGGGAGTTAATTCTAAAGAGAGACTATACTAAGGGTCAAACATTACCGTTGGGTACTGTACTTACTCTTCCTGCCACAGGCTCCGAAATGAACTCGGGAGCAGTTATCTCAAATAAAGCAACAAAAGAGAAATTTGCTTTCTACTCTAAACACCCTAAGTTTTCAATACTAGACCCTCAAACTACCTATACCCTACCCCCTTTCCAAGTTTCCTGTGGCCTTGCAGATACTTTTGTTCA
This sequence comes from Bacteroidales bacterium, assembly GCA_028708215.1. Lineage (GTDB taxonomy): Bacteria > Bacteroidota > Bacteroidia > Bacteroidales > UBA932 > Bact-08. The sequence goes on along the minus strand of JAQVZL010000053.1, from coordinate 811 downwards.
TGTTATTGAACAGTACCTAACAACTACGGGGCAATCTCCACTAATGGATAGATGGGCCGAGGGAATTCTTCAAACTATAATAGAAATAGCTCCGCAGATTAAAGAAAATCAAAAAGAGTATGAGACCATGGCAACCTTTATGCTATCGGCAACAATGGGCCTGAACGGCTTTATCTCTATGGGAGTTACTCAAGATTGGTCTACCCATATGATTGGGCACGAACTTACAGCTCTACATGGGCTAACTCATGCCCATACTCTAGCAATTGTTCTACCTGGTACTATGTGGGTTCTTAAAGAAGAGAAAGGAGACAAAATTGTTCAATTTGGACAAAGAGTTTTTGGTATAGAGCAAAAGGGAACAGACAAAGATAGTAGAGAGGAAGCAATTGGTACAACTATTAATAAAACAGAGCAGTTCTTTAAATCATTAGGGTTCAAAATAAAACTATCTGAAAACAACATAGGAGAACAGACAATAAAAGAGATTGAAAAAAGATTCAATAAAAGAGAATTTAAACTTGGAGAGAATGAATCTGTAGATGGAGCTGTTGCCAGACAGATTTTAGAACATGTCAAATAGGTATGTAAAAACCCTTACTTAAATGAGCAATAAAACAGAAAAAACTCAAGTGCTTATATTAGAGAGAGCAGGTCTAACTTTGGCTATTCCTCTCTCTCTTGTTATTAGAGTGATTCCCTCACAAGAGATATTACCAGTTAACTCCAGAACTCAAGTAATTAAAGGCATAATCAACTTTAAAGGGAAAGTTATGCCTGTGCTCTCTATCAATTCGCGTTTTGGAGTAGA
>JAQVZL010000107.1 GCA_028708215.1 Bacteroidales bacterium | reverse complement strand
ATAATTCGCGAGTGAATATAAACAAGATAGGCTGCTCCAGTGATAAATGCCCAAGTCTCTTTGGGGTCCCAAGACCAAAAGTCTCCCCAAGCCTCTTTTGCCCAGAGTGCCCCCATGAGCATTCCCAGTAACAGAAACCCCAAGCCAATATAGACTAAATTATCTATAAGAGGTATAAGTCTTTCATTCCCACTTTTAATCTCTCTAATTGCAATAAAAGAGGCAATTGTAGCTGCCCCTAAAAGAGCATAAGATAGTATATACACTGTCACATGGGGTACAAACCATAGACTTTGAAGTGCAGGCATTAAGTTAGAGGTATGAATCTCTGGCTTTAAGAGATTAATAAAAATAAAGACCCCAGAGACAATCACACTGTAACCCATAATCCATTTATAACCCCAATGCATATATGTAGCAAAACCTACAATAACCAGAAAAAAGGAGTACCATAGCCGAGTCTCTCCCATTGTTCTAAGTGGTGGGTGGCCATGGCCTATCCATAGACCCACTATAAAAGTAGCAAATAGAACAATGCCTGCAACTATTACAATATTACCTGCTCTGTTTCTCTTTAACAGATAGAGCAACGCAACACCCAATGTCCATAAAGAGAGAGAGCCTATTGCAAAATAGATAAAATCACTCCAACTCATCTTTTACCTCCTTTCCAAAAAAGTGTTATAGATCCAAACATTAACAGAATAAACCCAATATAAGATGGGATTACCCAAGGGTCATAAATAAGCTCAAATATTGACCACTCCGAATCGCGCCCACGTTGGGTATCGTATGAGTGTTGGTATATCATCCAACTCCCTACTCTCAATGGATGGTTTACCCGAATCTCTCCTTCTCTAACCTTCTCATCTGGAGTATATACTTTTACTTGCGACTTAAAACTTTGAGGCTCTGGAAAAGTCATTGCTACAGAGAGAGAGTCTGTTAAACTTAGTAACTTGAAATGCTGAAAATAATTCCCACAACTAACCCACCCTTGAGCAACGCTATTCCCCATTAAGTCTTTAGCAGACACAAATGCAGAAGGGGCATACCTAGGCTTATAAGAAAATGTATCTACTGTTAAAATCCACTCCTCTATTTTTTCTTGAGTATAAGGCACAGCTTCAAAGAAAACTCCTTTTCCTTTTGGCATTGATTCTCCAGTATTCACATTTATAACAGCCAATTTAGGAGGGTACTCTTCCATCTTAAAATCTATAAGCTCTACTGCCAATGGCAACTCTTTCAACTCATCTTTGTTGGGTGAACTATCTACTATATTGAGCAGTTCACCTCTCCACTCGGTATTGCCCTCTCCCACTCGCATAAAATACCTAGCCTTATCTGCCGAGCCTGGCCCTGCTGCAAGTAGTATAACTAATAACCCTACATGATTTAGCAAAAAAGGGATACTTCTTACAGATAAAGACTTTATTCGTACAGATATAACTGCAGTTAGGTTTATGAGCAGTAATAAGTAGAGCAGAACAAAAGGCCATGAAATTTTAACATTATTCTCTGGTACTAAACCCATCCATAATGTAGCCAAGGTAATTACACCTAATAAAATCACTGAAAGCGAGCCTGAGGCCATTCTACTAAGAACTGTACCTCTTTTCATAAATAGAATAAGAAGTAGTAGAACAATAAAAACAACATTTACAGGAAATGCTAAAAATGCGCTATTAAAACTTGTAGATTCTCCCGTAAAAAATTGCAGAGCGAACCCTGCAATTAATACTCCCAAAACTATTGCGCCCTCTTCTATAGCAATCTTTCGTTTTCTTTCGCTTTTGTTAGCCATTCAGGTACAATTGTAGTTATGAATTTTTCTTTCTGCGCACGTAACTTAGGCATATCTAAACCAATATACTCTTGAGCTTTTGCTTTGGTAGAGATATCTGGAGTAGGTACATCTTCTTTTACTCCTAGCTGTGCAAGCACTTTATTCACTTGCAACTGTGCCTGATAACTTCTATCTAAACTGTGAGAAAGTATTCTTTGAGTCTCTACTGGAGCATGGAAAGAGGCTCCATGAGATGCAACTGCAAAGTCCCATCTCCATTGTGCTGCTCTTAAAAGTTTAAGAACTGGCTCCATCTGTTTTTCGTTGGCTCCATTGTCCCAAGCAAACTTTGCTCCAATGTGTGCTTTCGCCAACTCAACCTCTACTCTATCTCTAGTTTCTAGGATTTTATCTTGATATTCATATACATAGTTCATAAGCTCTTCTTCGCTATCTCTATGGCAAGTTAGACAAGTTCTATCTATATATTTAAGAGGAGAAACTACATGATGATCGCTATATTTTATTGCTCCATCTGTCTTATATGGCATATGACAATCTGCGCATGAAAGCCCTCTTTGTGCATGTGGCCCTTTCATGAAAAGCTCATAATCTGGATGTTGTGCTTTTAACATAGGAGCTCTACTAAGTGTATGTGTCCAATCAGAGAAACCTATCTCATCATAATAAGCTTCCATCTCCTCTACACTGCTTCCTTTATCCCAAGGGAATGTAAGATATTTGCCATCTCCCTTGAAGTAGTACTCTACATGGCATTGGGCACAAGCTAGAGTGCGCCTCTCTTGGATTGTAGATTTAGTTATATCTTTATTTTGTCTTTCAAAGGCCTCTATTAAAGCTGGACGTGAAATACTTACATTCATGTTATCTGGGTTGTGACAATCTGCACATCCTATTGGATTTACAACTTCGCTACCGAAATGAGACCAGGGAACAGCATAAAACTTTTCAATTCCAACCTCGGCCATCATTCTGGGAACATCTGGCCCTTTACAAGACCAACAGGTGCCAGGTTGTAAATTTTCTTCTTCTGTTAATGGAGCTCCAGTTCTTAAAGTATTTGTAACATCTTCAATTGCATGGGCATGACCTCTTGGAGAGGTGTACTCTCTAGAAAAGGCATAGCCAGCCCAAAGCACAACCATCTCTGGTCTCTGCTCAAGAATATCTTGAGCACTATTGCCCATATGCTTACTTTCAAAGTCGGTCTCTTTGGTCTTGAGCCAAGTTTCATATTCTCTAGGGTAGTTTTCACCCCAAATTTCACTCCTGGCTTCTATACCAGTAATTTCTATCCGCTTATTATGGAATAGGGTTGCAATCTCTGCTCTTCTCTCTGTTACAGAAG
>JAQVZL010000052.1 GCA_028708215.1 Bacteroidales bacterium | reverse complement strand
TAAGTGGACAGACAATACTGGAGCAACAGGGTTTCTTAATGCCAACAATTTTCATAGACAGTGTTACTATCCACTCTTTTTTGCAGAAGGAGTTCCAGAGACAATAGAGTTTACTGGAACACTTCTTCCACCAACTGCTATCCAAGATCCAGAAACCGGCTACTGGAAAGTAAACGAATTGGAATGGGGGTACGTAGATAACTACTCAGACAAATATGGAGTAATGATAGGAGACGACAGAGATACCCAACGCTCAAATAAATTTGATATCTCCAATGCTATTGATAAAACAGGGAATCCTGTAGAATTAAAAGCAATTGACTTTATTAAAGTATATACTGGCGTAAACCAACAAGCAGGGTGGTTAGGCGAAACATCTACAGAAGTTTGTGGAGCAATTTCTCTTAGAGCAAATCATTCTAACTAATTATTAAGCATAACCTTAACTAAACCCCTGTTTTTTATAAGTATGTGACTGTTCATTAAAATAAGTTAGAGTGATTTGTTTAAAATATTTGTTACCGGCCATTTTGTTTATGGCACAGACCCCTGCACTCTTTTCTAGCACACAGCAAACAATAGAACTACAAGATAGTACCCGTAAGCTTAGTGCCGCAAAAATTTCTGCCATAAGAATAGAAAAGAGCATAGCAATTACAAAAACAGAGATAGACTCTGTTCTTCTCTCTCAATCTGTTAACAGCTCTTTAGCAGGGCTGCTTTCCAAAGAGACACCAGTTTTTGTAAAAAGTTACGGTATGGGGTCTATGGCCACAGTCTCTTTTAGAGGTACAGCACCATCGCACACACAAGTCAAATGGAACGGACTGAAAATAAACAACCCAATGTTGGGTCAAGTAGATTTTTCACAACTTCCAATATGGATGATAGATAAGGCCAAAATTCTTCATGGCGGAAGCTCCCTTGTGGAGGGGAGCGGAGCACTAGGAGGCAGCGTACACCTCTATAGTACAGTTCACGCCAAGCAACAAAAGCCAAAACTATCTCTAGTTCAAAGATTTGCAAGCTTTGGAAACCTAGGAACAATGGTCTCTGCTAAAGCAGGCAATAGCCACATAGCAGGTGAAGTACGCTACATTTACGAAGAGGCCGGTAACAATTTTAAATTTAATAACAACGCTGTACTACCAAATAGAACAGACATCCAAAGAAACGCCCAATATACCCGAACAGGAGTCTCTGCAAACCTAGTATTTAAAGTAGCCGAGACAGACAAGGTAACACAGAGTTTTTGGCATTTAGCATCGGGCAGAAACCTTCCCACAATAATGTCTTACGAAGGAAAAGGGAGGGAAGAACACCAAAAAGATGCCGAAACACGTTATAGTGCTGTATGGAACAGAGTTCGCTCCCGCTACCGTCACTCACTAACAAGCGGATTCTCTTACAATAGAATGGATTACTTCCTAGCAAATAAAACAGACCTAGGCCAATTCACCAATATAGACTCACGTAGTAAAGCAGGCTCTTTCCAGAATAGCTACAACATGCAATACACCCTCTCCAATAATTTTATTTTAAAAGCAGATGCCTCATTAAATTTTTATTCAGTTAAAACTTTAAACCATATAACTAAAGAGGGGTACAAAGCAACACGCTCAGAGAGCGGAGCCTCTGCATCTCTATATTACAAAGGAGCAAGTAGGCTAAATGGCTATTTTTTAATTCGTGAAGAGCTAACAGATGGGAAATTTACCCCTTTAATGCCATCGCTCGGAATTGAATATCAACTAACCAAATGGGCTGCAGTTAAACTAAACGCGACACGTAACTACCACCTACCCACGCTAAACGACCTCTACTGGCTACCCGGAGGCAACCCCAACTTAAAACCAGAAAGAGGCTACACTGGCGATCTATCATTTGAAATAAAATCTACCAATGATACAACCAACACAAGTTGGCATACAGTGGTAACAGGTTATCTATCACATATAAACGACTGGATTATTTGGAGACCAGGGGAGTTCAGATATTGGAGTGCCACTAATCTAAAAGAGGTGTTTGTTAGGGGTGCCGAGTTCAATATAAGCGCATCTCATGAGTGCCTAGGAGCATTAGACGGTTTAAAAGTTAAAACCCGCGCCAATTGGGCAATCACCCACACAACCAACCAGAAGCCAATGGATAGCAGCTCAAAATCTGCTAATACTACAGATAACTCAAAAGGGAAACAACTTATATATATTCCAGTGCATAAAGGGAATCTTTTTCTCTCTTTAAACTATAGTGGTTATTCACTTAATTGGCACAGCGCCTATACTGGCGAACGCTTCACAACCTCTAGCAACGAAAAAACTCGGCACTCACTACCCTCTTACTGGTTGCACAACCTCTCACTAAAAAAAGAGCTCACTTTTTTAACAAAGAAAATAACAGCCCTAATAGAAGTTGAAAACCTTTTTAACACTCAATACCAGGCAATTTTATGGAGAGCAATGCCTGGCACCAACTACTCATTTACACTAAGATTAGACATTTAATTTAAAATATTCGATATGATTTTTAATATCCAAAAACTTGCCACTTTTATCTTAATTATATTTTTTTCAATAGCATGCTCCAAAAACGAGAATCCAATACCAGACCCACCAGAACCACAAAAGCCCCAATATAGCAAAGGTCTATTTATTTGTAACGAAGGAAACTTTATGTATGGCAACGCCTCTTTAAGCTATTATAATATTGAAACACAAACTATAACCAATCAAATCTTCTTTACAACCAACAATGCTCCTTTGGGCGATGTGTGCCAATCTATGAATATTATTGATGGGAAAGGATATGTAGTGGTAAATAACTCTGGCAAAGTTCAGGTTATAGATACAACAACTTTTAAATATTGCGGAACCATAACAGGGCTTAACTCGCCCCGCTATATAGAAAAGATAGATAATAATAAATTGTATATCACAGATTTATACAGCCCTATTATATCAATAATTGACCCTGCTACCTTAACTAAAAAGGGAGAGATAAATGTAGGTAGATCTACAGAGATGATGGCCCGAGTAGATAATTATATTTACACAACTAGCTGGTCTTTTCAAAATAAAGTCTATAAAATAGACACTCGTACAGATTCGGTTATAGACTCTTTAGAGGTAACCATGCAGCCCAACAGCATTGTTGCAGATAAATTTAATAATATTTGGGTACTTAGCGATGGTGGATATGCTGGAACGCCTGCTGGCCAGGAGAGAGCTACACTAACTCGTATTAAAACCAATACATTTACTATAGATTATATATATGAACTCCCTACAGATGAATCTTCTCCAACTAAACTCTGTACAGATGGGTTAAAAGAGAACCTCTATTTCATAAACGGAGCTTGGGGTGGTTCAGTACAGATGGGTGGTATATGCAAAGTAACAGATATAGATAGTACTTCTCCAAAAGTAGAGTTAATTATTCCAGAAAAGGGGAGATTATTTTACGGACTTGGAGTAGACCCTCGCAGTTCAGAGATCTACATTAGTGATGCTATAGATTTCACCCAAAAAGGAGTGGTGTACAGATACTCCAACAAAGGAGAACTAGTACACCAATTCCAAGCCGATCTTATTCCCGGTTATTTCTGTTTTAAATAGCTCTATTCAAATATAGCTTTCATAGGAAGCCATATCTAACATACCGTGGCCAGAGAGGTTGAACAGAAGCACTTCGCTCTTGCCAGCCTCTTTTGCTTTTAGAGCTTCTCGTATTGTAGCAGCAATTGCATGAGTAGATTCTGGTGCAGGAATTACCCCCTCTGTACGGGCAAAAAGCAACCCTGCTTTGAAAGTCTCTTGTTGATCAATCTCACAAGAATCTATATACCCATCGCTCTTCAATTGACTCACAAGTTGCCCTCCTCCATGATAGCGAAGGCCAGCAGCATGAATCTGTTCTGGTTGGAAATCATGACCTAAGGTGTACATAGGAATTAGCGGCGTCATACCAGCAGAGTCGCCAAAATCATACTCTAATTTCCCTTTCGTTAATTTTGGGCAGGCACTTGGTTCTGCTGCAATAAGTTTTACTTTTTTCTGCCCATTAAGCTCATGCCTAAGAAACGGGAAAGCAATTCCAGAAAAATTAGAACCTCCTCCAAAACATGCAATAACTTTATTGGGATATTCCCCTGCCATCTCCATCTGCTTCTCTGCCTCTAATCCAATTATTGTCTGGTGCAAAAGCACATGATTTAATACACTTCCCAATGTGTACCGCGTATTGGGCTTGGTTACAGCCACCTCTACAGCCTCAGAAATAGCCATACCAAGAGTACCTCTGCAATTAGGGTCACTCTTTAATATTTTACGCCCATAGCTAGTTCTATCACTAGGCGATGGATAGACCTTACCGCCATAGCTACCAATTACAAACTTTCTATAGGGCTTCTGCTCATAGCTCTGTTTTACCATAAAAACCTCTAAATTTAAATTAAAATAGCTACATGCAATGCTCATAGCACTCCCCCATTGGCCGGCACCTGTCTCTGTAGTTAAGTGAGTAATTCCCTGCACACTATTATAGTATGCTTGTGCTAATGCAGTATTTAATTTATGGGACCCTACAGGGCTAACACTCTCATTTTTATAAAAAATCTTAGCAGGAGTATCCAAGGCCTTCTCCAATGCATATGCTCTAACCAGAGGAGTTGGGCGGTACATTTTATACAACTCACGCACTGGGTCTGGAATATCTATCCATCGCTCATCCGAAAACTCTTGCTTAACCAACTCTTTTGCAAATAACCCCTCCATCTCTTCTGGCTTTAGAGGTTCTCTTGTTTGTGGGTTTAGCAGAGGCTTCGCTTTGTTGGGCATATCGGCCACAATGTTATACCATTGTCTTGGAATTTCGCTTTCTGCAAGCTGGAATTTTTTTGTTACGTCCATTGTTTTTAGTTTTTAAATGTTTGGTTTGTTAACTGATTGCTATCTTTTAAAGTTTTTATTCTTATAGTGATTTTTCTTTCCCGAGCGGGCAAAAAAAAAGCCCGATGCGTGAGCACCGGGCTATATATATTTTTAGATTCTAAACCTAATTCAAAATACAATTACCATACAGACATAGCTGCGCTCACAAATCGTTTAGACCTGTGCCACCACCATGATTGTATGTTAAAATTGTTGTTCATCTGTTATCTTGAGTACAAAAGTAATAAAATTTTTTAACTACAAACCATTTTTTTAAAACAAACTTTCTCAAGAGGTTTTCACAGCCATTACCATTCTGGGTTTGTCTAGAATGTCTTTTCGAATCTCTACTTTAGAGAAGTGCTCATCTGAAAATAACGCAGCCGTTTCACATGAGAACTGCTCGTTAATCTCCATAAATATGGCTCCGCCTGGCAGTAGCAGCTCTAAGGCTAAATCTCTCAAGGCTTTGTAAAAAAGTAGAGGGTTGGTATCTGGCACAAACAGGGCCTCATTTGGTTCATACTCCAGAACATTTGGTCTCATTTGTAGCTTTTCTAACTCGGTCACATAAGGGGGGTTAGAGACAATGATGTCTATATGTTCTTTAGGCTCTAGGTCTGTAGTTATAACAGATTGGAGAACAGCTTGGGCAGCATTATTAAGTAGATCGCATTTAAAGACTTGTGCATTGCTAAAACCTAAACTATTTAAATTTTTAGAAGTAATCTCAAGTGCTTTGTCAGAAATATCACAAGCAAAAATCTCTGCCTCAGGCAATTTACTTGCTAAAGCACACGCAATAGCGCCCGACCCACTAGCTGCGTCTAATATTTTGAGCGAATTCTCTGTCTGGCACAATAACTCTGGGCCTTGGACAACCTCGGCAACCCACATAACAAGCTCTTCTGTCTCTGGGCGGGGAATTAATACCCCCTCTTCTACCGCAATTTGCAAACCGCAAAACTCCTGCCAGCCAATAACATACTGCAAAGGTCTAGCCTCGGCCAGCTCAGAAACAGCAACCTCTAAAATAGGCACAACCTCTGGCGCAATTGCCCCAAAGGGCTCTACCAAATGTTCGTAAGAACTAATCCCGCAAAAATGCTGCAACAGCCTAGTTGCTATAGCAATAGCCTCTCTCTCTGGATATAACTCAGAAAGCTTTCTACTTGTCTCTTTTATAAATTGTGAATAAGTCATAAAAATAAGATTATAGTGGCTGGGCAAATTATTGTGAAGGCAAAGTTACTAGAATTGATTAAAACTCACTCAAGCAGCGCCAAAAACCACGGCGATGAAATTAAAATAGCTATTTTTGTAGAAATTATTTCAAAATGAAAATAGTCCTATTTAAAAAGCATATTGTAAAAATATTGCTAATTGTTGTTTTGCTAACACCAACAGGAGCTTTTGCTCAGAGGTTTAGGGTGAAAGTGACTCATATAGCAGATGGAGACACTTTTACGGCTGTGAATAGAGATGAGCTTAAGTTAAGGTTTAGGCTCTATGGAATAGATGCTCCAGAGAAAAAGCAGCCCTATAGCACTGTCTCTAAGGAGGCTCTCTCAAAAATGGTTTTAGGAAAAACTGTTGTGGTAGATGTTAAATCTACAGATGGTTGGGGGCGGCATGTTGTAATTGTGAGCACTCAAACTGTAAAAGATGTAGGTGCCAATATGATTGAACAGGGTATGGCCTGGCACTTTAAACGCTACGATCAATCTCCACATTACAGGGCGTTAGAAAAGAAAGCCCGCGAAAAAAGAAGAGGCCTCTGGTACGACACCAAACCAGTTGCCCCTTGGGATTATAAAGCAAAAAAGTAGCCATTATCGCAATTGTTCATATTAGTAATTAATGCTTATCTTTATTCCCACAAATAGAACGCTTTAATTTAGAAAATTTTGCTAATGTTGCTAAATTTGCTAATGTAATTTATTAACATTTACAATATTATGAAAATCTATAGAGCTTTTCTACTTCTTATTATCTCTTTTCTAATTATTAGCTGCGAAAAAGAGAATAAAAACAGCAGTAAATTTACCAATTGTTCTGGGGCATACTCTATTGTTGTGAATAATGGGCAAGTACTTGTGAGTGGGTGGAAAAACTTAGACAGCAAGCTTAGTACTGTATACTGGATAGACTCTTTCAAGAGCGACTCCTCTGCTTTTACTACTGCTTTATCTCAAGGGTACATTTACAAGGGCTCTGTAGATGAGCAAAATAGAATTACTTATGTACATAAATCATTAACGGGGAAGGTAGAAACATATAAATTTGACCAGCGCCTTATAACCGAAAGGGAAGAGCTGTTTTATCATAAAGGTAATGAGTTAGTAAAGATGGACACTTCTGCTCTTGGAGCAATAATTACAATGTGTCTTGTAGAAGACAAACCCTATTTTGCAGGCTGTTTCGGCGAATTGGTCACTCAAGAGAGTGGAAAAACCGTAGCATTTAAAACACCTTTCTTTTGGGATGGTGGCTCTACATTAATTGAACTTCCTCTATCTAATAGCGCATGGCTAAGAGGTGTAAGCTCTATTTATGTAGATAAAGAGAATAATAGGTATGTTGGAGGGTTAATTGGCTTACCTATGTACTGGAAAAACTCCAATCCTGTAATACTGGAAACACTTTATGGAGAGGTTAACCAAATTACTGTATCTGGGGCAGATGTATATGCTGTAGGGCTTTATAATAAATTTAATTCAAATAGCACTGCTCATACAGCTTGCTACTGGAAAAATAGAGAGCGAATAGATCTTGAAGATAATGCACAAGCCTACGGCATCTATATTGATGGCAATGACATATACGTAGCTGGTTCTATTGGAGATGTTCCTGCTAGATACAAACCTTGCTATTGGAAAAACGGAATTCGTGTAGATTTAGCTATCTAAAAAACTGGATTACAATCTACAAACAGTACAATTTTCGTGGAATTGAATCCACGAAATCCATGAAATCATTAAACCTTATGAATCACCAAGAACAATTTGTTAGCACTAGCGGCTAACTGTGGCTTTGAACTCTTTTGGTTGTGCGGGTTCTTGGCCATCCTGTCCAAAGTTGGGGCTGTATTTACCAGCGGGTATATCACCTAAAGTGTAAATATTGCAATTTCGGCCAACCACTATCTCTTGTGTGAGAGCGGTAGAGACCATACCACCAATAAGATCTGCAAATACGTTACCTGTATTCATAGATGTACTCAATGTTACATCTCCAATTCTATTAAACAATATCTGGTCTGTTTTAGCAGATTTGAGCATATACTCAATTTTAACCCTAATCTGAGACGCAATTGCAGTTTTAGTCCACTCATGAATAGTAGTAAAAAGAACAGCATCTACACCAAAGAGCTCTCCCACCTGTATCATTGAACTATTTAGAAACATCTCTGCATCGTATGCACTCTCTTCCTTTAAAATTTCCATTGCCAAAAGAGGAGGCATTACATAATAACCTTTAAGAGTGAATGGCACAGCTAGAGAACTGTAAAACAACTCCTTTGCCTCTACCTTGGTGCTTCTATTAATAGGAGGTAAAGCTAAAATTGAGAGAGGTTTCTCTTCATAAAGATTTTTATAAGTAGCCATTTTTGTTGGCAGAGTTGGAGCACAACTAGTAGCTACAAGAACTACAATAAATATATATAATAGCTTTTTCATTATTCAAATCTTTTTAATATTCTATCTACAAACACCTTAGATTCGGGATACAAAACTGTCTCTTTTACTAGCAGCTCCTTCCCTTTCGCAATTTCTCCTTTTTGAATAAGAAGGTATCCATAATCTGCACAAACTCCTGGAGGAGGTACATTTCTAGAGCCACCAGAATTCTCAATTAGTTTAGTGTAAACCTTTATAAGATTACTTACACTCTGCTCACTACCGCTTTTAGTATAGGCATAGACAGCTTGATCATAGCCTTTCCAATCATATAAGGGTTTTGTTACACTACACGCAGTAACAGCAAACCCCAAAACTAATATTAAAAGAATCTTTCTCATTGAAGTACAATTTTCTTAGTTTCTTGAAGAGCTATAAAAATATCTTCATTGGTAATTATTTGACCATTAGAGATAACTTTAACATTATGTTTTCCAGGCTCTATAATAATTTTCGGAGCCTTTCTAGCCGCTTTCTCTTTATAAACTTTTTCTACTGGGTATGCCTGCCCATCTATCTCAACTACAACATTTGTATATTTTTGCCCCTCTGTTAAAACAATAACATAAGAGACATTGTCTTTCCCAACCTGCCTTGTGCTGTACATTTTAGGACCACAAGAGGTTAAAGCAAAAATTGCAATTACCATAAATAAAACCTTTCTCATAATATTATTTTTTTGGGGTAATGTAGTATTTTTCTAATTGGGCTGTATCTATGCTCCCATCTATTAACGATGCCATAGAGACCTCACTTTCTGGAGTATCACCTAAGGTTTGAATAATTTTAATTGTAGCAACAACTTTACCAGGCAACTCAATTAACAGTCCCGTTTGCGGGTTCTTAACAGACTTCCCTTTTTGCACAATAGAAAACTCATCTCCAACCTCAATTCCCTGAGTTTCGCCTCCACTCATAATATAGACATCTTCTTCTACAGAGAGCAAATAGGCTTTCCACGGGCTATCCATACATTTATTAATAATGTTTTCTACTAGCTTAGTTATAGCTGCCGAGATTGCTTTGTCTGCCAAAGTTGCGTCATAGTCTGCTGTCTTGCCAAAGCCCATAACTCGCTTATCCTCGGCCGTTGCTTCTCCTTTAGCTTCTCCACTGTATACAATTAACCCTGTAGAGACATCTACCAAACGTACAGTAACAGCAGCCTCTACAATTTGTTCTTTACTGTTAGAGAAAACCTTTTGATTTCCTACCGTTTTGCGCCCAAACTCTGTAATTGACCCAATTATTAAATAATCGGCACCAATTTTTTGAGAGACGCCACCGCCAGTATTAAGTTCCGCTACAATCTTGTCAAAATCTTGCCGTTCAATGAACAAGAATTTTTCAGAAGCTGCAAGCCTTGCAGAGAGTATGTCTGAAGCTTGCTTACCCATAGGGTCGTTCTCTTTATCGTAAAATACACTCTTGGCATATTGAGTCTCATTAGAGAACCTACCAATTGCCACTTTCCTCTTTAACACTTTGTCTTGCTGGGCATAACAAATAGCACCAACAAAGAGCATTAAAAGTAGTACAAAATAATTTTTTTTCATAGCTCAATCAATATAATTTATTTAAGTGCTGGTTTTCAAGGGAGTTAAACTGTACCAAATTTACATAATTTTATCATATCTATGATGTAAATTTCTAAATATCTCATAAATTACAGAGCAATAAATAAAAAAACTGTACTTTTACTCAATACTTAATATTATTTAACCTCACTACATATAGATGCACGAAATTGAATTTCTCAAAGTAATAGTTATAATATTTGGGCTAGCCAGTTTAGTAATTTTTATATTCAACAAGCTAAAGTTGCCTTCTGTTATAGGGTTTTTACTCACTGGTATTATTGTAGGTCCCTACGCCTTAGGGTTAATTACAAATATAAATATAATTGAAATTCTGGCCGAAATTGGTGTAATCTTGCTACTCTTTATTATAGGTATGGAGTTCTCTATAAAGAAGCTTCTTAAAATAAAGAACATTGTGCTTCTAGGGGGAGCAATGCAAGTAGGCATAACAATACTAGTGGTAGTTGGCATTCTACACTTCTTTACCCATATTCCCTACAACCAAGCCGTATTTATAGGGTTTCTAGTCTCTTTAAGTAGTACAGCCATTATTCTTAAAGTACTACAAGAGAACGATCAGGTAGAGACTCATCACGGTAAAATTAGCTTAGGCATATTAATTTTCCAAGATTTAATAATAGTGCCAATGATGCTTTTTGTGCCGTTCCTTTCAGGGGAAACCACCAATGTTTGGAACGAACTCTTCCTTATGTTAGCCAAAACTACGGCACTTTTAGGCGTAACATTTATACTGGCTCGTTGGGTTATCCAATATATACTACACAAAATTGCTGTTAGTAATAGTCAAGAACTTTTCCTAATTGCTATTATTGTCTTTGGATTAGCTATTGCTAGTTTCTCTGCATGGTTAGGCCTCTCCTTGGCACTAGGAGCATTTCTTGCAGGGTTAGCTATCTCTGAATCTTCTTACAGCTACCAAGCCATTGGCAATATAGCACCCTTTAGAGATGTTTTTGCCAGCTTCTTTTTTGTCTCAATAGGGTTATTGCTAGATGTTAGCTTCTTTGCCAACCACTGGGTAACCATAATTACTATTACAATTACCCTAATTGCTCTCAAAGCCATTATTATTGGACTAGTTAGCACTTTGCTTGGCTACCCGTTTCGCATTGCATTTCGCTCGGGACTAATTCTCTCCCAAATTGGTGAATTCTCTTTTATATTGGCCAAAATGGGGGTATCAAATAACTTAATAGACAACTATTTCTACCAAATATTTCTTGCTGTTGCTATTCTTAGCATGAGTGTAACTCCTATATTTATCTTATTCTCAAAGCCAATTACTGCTTTCTTTGCAAAACTACCTATGCCCAAACCAATAAGAGATGGGCTTAGGGAACTCCCTAAAGTTAAGCTACCAGAATTGAACGGGCACACCATATTGGTGGGAACATCTCAATACTCCAGTTTAATGAGATCTATGGAGCTAGCCAATATAACTTATGTAATTATAGATACCGATGCCGATTTAGTTCGCAATTTACAAATCCAGGGTATAAATGCTGTCTATGGCGATGCTCACTACAAATCTGTATTAGAAGAAGCTTCGACAAAAAATGCAAATAATATGCTTTTGTAAGTAGAGGGCACAAGCCATAAAGGGAGCATTATAAAAGCCGCCAAAGAGTTGAACCCAAAGCTCCACGTTGTTGTAAGAACCAGATATATAGAAGATTTAGAATACCTCTACCAAATGGGAGCAGACGATGTTATACCCATTGAATTTGAAGCCTACCTAGAGATGTTCTCAAGATCTCTAAGCCACTACTTAGTGCCTAACCACGAGATAGATAGACTACTAGCTAAAATCCGGGCAAATGGTTACAAAGCTTTTAGAAGTAACGATTCCATGAATCAAAAAGAGAAACTAAGCATCCCCAATTTTGAAATTAACACTTTTGTAATTCACAAAGAATCTGTGGCTTACCAAAAAAGCATAAAAGAGCTAGATCTACGTAACCAAACAGGAATAAGCATATTAGCTATAAAACGAGGCAATCATGTACACTCAAACCCTAGTGCAGATTTTGTTTTAACAGACCAAGACATTATTTACACCCTTGGAGAACACTACAATGCCACCTGTTTGAATGAGGTATTTATGAAGCTTTAAACAATTTTCAAATTAAAACCACCTCTTTTTCCTAAAATAGAGTACCATTGCCACTAGCAGCAAAAACATAACTATCCAGATAGCCAAATAGCCATATCTCCAACTCAACTCTGGCATATTATGAAAATTCATACCATAAACACCAGCTATGAAAGTAAGAGGGATAAAGATTGTTGCAACAATTGTTAAGGTTTTCATAACCTCATTCATACGATGGCCCTGAACTGAAAAGAAAAGATTTGAATTACTCTCAAGAGTATTGAGTATAAATTCACAACTATCTAATAGATTCAGACACAAATCTTTTATCTCAAAGAAATATTTTAGATGTCTTTCTTGAACAAAACTGTTATGGCCCTGCTCTAACCCCAATGCAAAATCTCTTATAGGCAAAATAGACTTTTTTATAAAATGGGTCATCTTTTTTTGCTCTTCAATTACCTTTAGAACTGTTGGAGGAATATCTTTATCTAATATAGCAGATGAAAACTCATCTACCTCTCTGTCTATCTGGTCTATAATTTTAAAATAACTATCTAGAATAGCCTCTAGCAGTGAATATAGTAGGTAATCGCTACTCCTCTCCCTTAACAAACCAATATCTTCACGTATTCTCTCTCTTATATGCTCAAAGTGGTCTGCTTTTTTCTCTTGAAAAGAGATTATAAAATTAGACCCATAAACAAAACTTATCTGCTCAGTTATAACTTGGTCACTTTTGGGTAAGAAAGATTTTATTGTTAAAAAAGAAAACTTCTCAAACTTTTGAAACTTAGAGCGCTGGTTAACATCTAAGATATCTTGAATTGTAAGGTCATGAATTCCATATCTCCTGCAAATCTGAACAATTGCTTC
>JAQVZL010000004.1 GCA_028708215.1 Bacteroidales bacterium | reverse complement strand
TATTTGTAGCACGTCATGGTAAAGGGACAGTAGTTATGCTCTCTAAAAAAGGAGTTTTACTAGATGAATATAGACTAAAAGGTAAGCTCCCATCTAATCTTACCTTCTCTAACGACTTCTCTAAAATCTATGTAACTCTTGCAGATAGAGGGTGTTTTGAAGTAATAGAATTCTGAATCTCTATTGACTTAATTAAAAAACTGGTAGTTGTAAAACAGCTACCAGTTAGTTAAAAGTTGTTTGTTAGACTTTTAGATGCTATGCAAATTTTTGCATAAGTAGTTCCATTAGTTTTACAGCAGCACCTGTAACAGAAGTTCCAGGGCCAAAAATAGCTGTTGCGCCATCTTTGTAGAGTTGATCATAGTCTTGTGCAGGGATTACTCCACCTACAATAACCATAATATCTTCACGTCCAAGCTTTTTAAGTTCAGATATCACCTGAGGGACTAGGGTTTTATGCCCAGCAGCAAGTGAAGAGACTCCAATAATATGCACGTCGTTTTCTACTGCTTGTTTAGTAGCTTCTTCTGGAGTCTGGAAAAGAGGTCCCATGTCAACGTCAAAACCACAATCGGCATAACCAGTAGCAACTACTTTCGCACCACGGTCGTGGCCATCTTGCCCAAGTTTTGCAATCATAATTCTAGGTTGGCGTCCCTCTAGTTTTGCGAATTCCGCTACTAGTTTTTTAGCTTTGTCAAAACTATCATCGTTTTTAACTTCGCTTGAGTAAACACCTGTATTCATACGTATTGTTGCTTTATATCGGCCTACAACCTCTTCGCAGGCATCAGAAATTTCGCCAAGAGTAGCTCTCTCTTTAGCTGCTTCAACTGCAAGTGCTAGTAAGTTACCTTTCTTACTTCTCACTGCATTTGTAATAGCTTCAAGGGTCGCTTTTACTTTTGCTTCGTCTCTATTGGCACGAAGCTCTTTAAGTCTTAATATTTGTGATTCACGAACTTTACTATTGTCTACATCAAGAATTTCCAAAGGATCTTCTTTCTCTAATCTGTACTTATTGAGACCAACAATAACATCTATGTTAGAATCTATTTTTGCCTGTTTACGAGCTGCGGCTTCTTCAATTCTTAGCTTAGGAATCCCAGTCTCAATAGCTTTGGCCATTCCTCCAAGTTTTTCTACCTCCTCTATATGACTCCAAGCTCTCTCTGCAATTTCTGCGGTGAGTTTTTCTACATAGTAAGAGCCTGCCCAAGGGTCAAGAGATTTTGTGATATTGGTCTCTTCTTGAAGGTAAATTTGAGTGTTTCTTGCAATACGAGCAGAGAAATCTGTTGGAAGTGCAATTGCCTCGTCAAGAGCATTGGTGTGCAAAGATTGAGTATGCCCTAGAGCTGCTGCCATTGCCTCTACGCATGTACGAGCTACATTGTTATATGGGTCTTGCTCTGTTAGTGACCAGCCAGATGTTTGTGAGTGAGTCCTCAAAGACATAGACTTAGGATTTTTAGGGTTGAACTGTTTAACGAGTTTAGCCCAGATCATTCTAGCTGCACGCATCTTAGCAATTTCCATAAAGTGGTTCATTCCAATTGCCCAGAAGAAAGAGAGTCTAGGGGCAAATTGGTCTACACTCATACCTGCTGCTATACCTGTTCTAAGGTACTCAAGACCATCTGCTAGGGTATAGGCCATCTCAATATCACATGTAGCTCCTGCCTCTTGCATATGGTAGCCAGATATTGAAATAGAGTTAAACTTAGGCATGTTTTGAGCAGTGTAAGAGAATATATCTCCAATAATTTTCATAGAAAATTCGGGTGGATAGATATAGGTGTTTCTTACCATAAACTCTTTTAGAATATCGTTCTGAATTGTTCCAGAAAGCTCCTCTAATTTTGCTCCTTGCTCTAATCCTGCTACAATATAGAAAGCAAGAATAGGTAAAACTGCTCCATTCATGGTCATTGATACAGACATCTTATCTAAAGGAATTTGGTCAAAAAGAACCTTCATATCCTCTACACTACAGATGCTCACCCCTGCTTTACCAACGTCTCCCACTACTCTTGGGTGGTCTGCATCGTAACCACGGTGAGTTGCTAGGTCAAATGCTACTGAAAGACCTTTTTGCCCAGCAGCTAAGTTGCGGCGATAGAATGCATTTGATTCTTCTGCTGTAGAGAATCCTGCATATTGTCTAACTGTCCAAGGCCTCATTACAAACATTGTACTGTATGGACCTCTCAAAAATGGAGGTATACCTGCAGCGTAATTCAAATGTTCCAGCCCTTCCAGATCTTGGGCAGTATAGGTGCTCTTAACACCAATCTGCTCTGAAGTCATCCAAACAGACTGCTCATTATTTGCAACTGCTGGTGCTCCTGTATATTTTAATTCTGTAAATTTTGGTCGCATATGTCTTAATTTTTTCTACTATATTCCCAATTGAGTTTGATATTGTTTTAGAGTCTCAAGCACATTGCTTTTTACACTAATGAAGTTGTTTATACCAGTAGCTATAAGATCTTCTTTACAAGCAGGGTCTCCAGCAACTACTAAAATTGCTTTATCACCTACAAGCTTATGAATTTCTGGTACACTAGTAGCATACTCATCGTCTGAAGAGCAAGCAACAATAATATGGGCCTTAGCCTCTAGAGCTGCTTTTACTCCATCTTGTACGGTTGCAAAGCGGTTGTTGTCTTTAACAGCAAACCCTGCAACAGCAAAGAAGTTGCTTGCAAACTGAGCACGTGCTCTGCAGAATGCTAAATTACCAAAGGTTAACATAAACACAGTTGGTTGTTTATCACTACTGTCTGTAGCAAACCTTAGTGCTTCAAATGCTTGTGCACCTCTGTATTTTTCAATTGGTTCAACAATAGGAGTGTTACTCTTTTGAACATCTGCTCCACGAGTAACAATATTTAATGTGAGATCTTTAGGGGCTTTTTCAGAGAAGTTTGGATATTGATTAGTTCCTAGTAGAATCTCTCTTCTAGTAGCAATATTCATATCTCTTTTTGCCGAAGCTGCCTTAATTTCAGATTGGATATATCCCTCTTTAAGAGATTTAATATAACCACCCTTCTCTTCAGTTGCTAAGAATAGTTTCCACGCTTGTTGGGCTATAGAAGCAGTTAGGTTCTCTATATAGTATGAGCCAGCTGCAGGGTCGGTAATTTTATCTAAATGGACCTCTTCTTTTAGTATAATTTGAGTGTTTCTTGCAATCCTGTTACTAAACTCACTTGCTTCACGGAATGTGCAATCAAATGGAAGAACCTCTAGTGAGTCTACTCCAGCAAGAGCACCACTCATTGCCTCGGTAGTACCTCTTAACATATTTACATATGTGTCGTATACTGTCATATTCCATTGAGAAGTAGCAGCATGAACATTTATCTTTTGTGAATCTAGGTTGTTTGCTCCATACTCTTTTACAATATTTGCCCAAAGCAACCTTGCTGCACGGAACTTGGCTATTTCCATAAAGTAGTTAGGCCCTATTGCAAATGTAAATTTGATTTTTGAAGCGGCTAAATCTGCAGAGATGCCCGCCTCTTTTAGTATTTGCAAATATTCACTTCCTGCTGCAAGAGCAAAGCCTAAACTCTGAACAATTGTAGAGCCAGCGTCGTTAAACGCATACCCTTCTACACCAATAACTCTTATGTTGGGATAATCTTTAGAGATGTTTACACACTCTTTAAGAGTTGTCAAATAATCTTGACAACAAAAGTTTCCTGTTGTTGTGAGGGTGTTAAGTGGGTCAAAATCGAAAGATGCTTTGATTTGAGAAGCTGGAACTCCAGTTGTTGATGCATGCTCAATAAATGATTCAATTATTTGTGCTGCTGCACAAGAACAACCTTCAAAATTCACTTCGGTTTTTGAAAGTTCTATATCTTTCAAAAGAACCGCCATCTCTTCAATAGAGATCTCTTTTTTTCCGTCAATGCAAAAAGCTATAGAATCTACTCCTTTAGAGATACCATCTACTGCTTGCTTGTTTGCCTTTTCAAAACTTTCTATTGCACTATAGCCTTGGCGAACAAGCCATTTGTTGTTCACTTTGGTTCCCCTTACAAAAGGAAAAGCAGCCGGTTCGCTGCCAATGTGTTTTAAGTTTGTTAGATCTTCGGCACGATAGTAGGGACGAACTGCAAAACCCTCTCTCGTTTTCCATACGAGTCTCTTTTCATAATCGGCACCTTTTAGGTCCTTCTTGATTACCTCTTCCCATTGTGGAGTGGAAACAGGCTGAAACTCAGCAAATAATTTTTCTGCCATATCTGTTTTGTTATTTATTTGAGTATTGTCTAAATAATTGTACAAAGTTACAAATTCTTTCCTTATTTATTAAACCTTTTCTCTTTATCTTAGTCATAAGAGCAGACGAACAAATAAAAAAACAATAAAATGAAAAAAGTTTACATTACACTAATTATGGCTTTTGTAGCCATTAGTTCAATTGCTCAAAATCGCCCTCTTCAAGAGAGAGGTTTTATGGGTGCCCACCCTGCAATGCTTGAGCCACAAATTACCGTAGAGCAGCAAGAGGCAATCTCTAAATTAAGATTTGAATTAAATAAGGAGTTATTACCAATTAACAATGAACTTGCCGAAAAAAGAGTTCAACTAAGATCTTTAAAGCAGGTAGAAAAGCCTAAAATGAAGGCTGTAAATTCTAAAATTGATGAGATCACAGATCTTCACAATAAGAAAATGAAACTAGTTGCTAATTTCCATGTTGAGGTGAGAAAACATCTTACAGAGGAGCAGAGATTAGCATATGATCTAAGAATGAGTTCTGGTAGAAGAGGGAATAAAAGGGGTTCAATGAACTCAAGAGGAATTAGGAACCCAAGAGAAGGTATGAATAATAGATGGAACGTTAGATAGATTTAATTGACTAATTTCCCTTCTCAAGCTTATTAGCTTGGCTAGAGTATTCATTCATATTAGCACCGAGACTAACTGTTTCGGTGCTTTTTTGTGGAAAAGCACTTGTAGAAATAGTTGGTTGTTGTTCTTCTTCTTCATTAGATTTTAAGACAGCTTTTCTAAGTTCAAAGTTTTGGCCTAAATATTTTTTTCTTACTTCGGGATTATTGGCCAAAACTTCTGCTGTCCCGCTCTCTAATATACTCCCTTCAAAAAGAAGATAAGCCCTATCTGTAATGGCAAGAGTCTCATGTACATTGTGGTCTGTAATAATTATACCAATGTTTTTAGTTTTTAATTTTGATATAATATGTTGAATGTCTTCTACTGCAATTGGGTCTACTCCAGCAAATGGTTCGTCTAACAGAATAAACTTTGGGTCTATAGCTAGAGCCCGTGCAATTTCGCACCTTCTCCTCTCTCCGCCAGACAGCTGTATTCCAAGATTCTTACGAACTTTATGCAAAGAAAACTCATCTAAAAGCTCTTCTAACCTATCTTTTCTTTGCTTCTTATTAAGATTAGACATCTCCATAACGGCCATAATGTTGTCTTCTACGCTAAGTTTTCTAAATACAGAAGCCTCTTGAGCTAGGTAGCCAAGACCCTTTTGGGCTCTTTTATACATAGGTAGATTGGTAATCTCTTCATTATCTAGGAAAATACGTCCGGCATTTGGCTTAACAAGCCCAGTTATCATGTAGAAACTAGTGGTTTTACCCGCACCGTTAGGTCCTAAAAGGCCTACTATCTCTCCCTGCTTCACCTCTATTGAAACATTTTTTACTACTGTACGAGCTCCGTACTTCTTAACCAAATTATTGCTATATAAACGCATCTGTTATTTTAATTCCAAATTAAGATCATCTTTCATCTTTTTTACTTCAGGATATTTTTCCGAAATAAATTTTGCTTTTTCTGTAGGTGTATAGAGTTTTTTATCTGTACTACTATCATCTGGAGCAACCTCTATATCTAATGTTATCTCTTTGTTGTTTAAGTTTACCTTCAAAAACTCTACCAATCTGGTTTTGCACTGCTCTTCCATCCATTTTTTTTGTAGCTCATTCTTTACAGAAAAGAGAATATTGTTCTCTTCTCTAAGAAGAGGTTTAGTCTGCGAGATTGTAGAGGAGAGCCTAGGAAGAGCTTTTTCTGACTCAGCTAATTTTACCCAAACTGCGCTTAGTTTCTGTTCGTCTATTTTATCTGTGCCAATCTCTTTAGCTTTGGCAGCTGAATTTTTTTTGCTGCTGGAGTTTGCACTTTTCATTAAATTTTTAATAGAAAGAGATGGTGCTGTTTCAGCTTTTTTAGGTTTAGATTCAGCCTGAGCCTCTGGTTTTGTCTCTTCTTTAACTTCTGGCTTTGTCTCTTCTTTAACTTCTGCCTTAGCCTCCACTTTAACCTCAGGAGAGGTCTCTTTTTTTGGTGCTGTCCAAGAAGGGGTGTTTATTTGGCACAACTTTAATAGAGAAAGCTCTATATGAAGCCGAGGGTGTCCGCTATTTTTATAACTTGCCTCGCAAGTTGATGCTATGTTTAATGCGTCGTAAAGGAAATTTAGAGTACAGTTGTTGGCTTGAGCTTTATACCTTTCTACCAGAGAGGGTGCTAGTTCTAGCAATGAGAGAGTAGATTTATCTTTACAGATAAGAAGGTCTCTAAAATGTGAGCTGAGCCCTCCTATAAAGTGAAGAGCATTAAACCCTTTAGAGAGTATTTGGTCAAATATCAAGAGAGTAGCACTATGTTCTCCATTGAGCATGTGGTTAGTTATCTGTAAATAGTATTCATAATCTAGTACATTCAAAGATGAGATTACGTTTTGATATGTTATGGTTTTACCAGAGAATGCAACAGCTTGGTCAAACAGAGTAAGGGCATCTCTCATTGCTCCATCGGCCTTTTGTGCAATTACATGCATAGCCTCTAAGTCGCAAGAAACCTCTTCTTTTACTGCAATATCTGTTAAGTTTTTAACAATGTCTTCTACAGAAATTCGGTTAAAGTCATATGTTTGGCAGCGCGAGAGAATAGTAGGAAGAATTTTATGCTTCTCTGTTGTAGCAAGAATAAAAATAGCGTGGGCAGGCGGTTCTTCTAATGTTTTTAGAAAAGCGTTAAAAGCACTCTGTGAGAGCATATGCACCTCGTCAATAATATAAACACTATATTTACCAACCTGAGGAGGTATTCGAATAAGCTCATTTAGTTGTCTAATATCATCTACTGAGTTATTTGATGCAGCATCTAGTTCATGTATAGAGTAGGAGCGATTTTGAGCAAATGAGATACAAGATTCGCATTTGCCACAAGGCTCCATCTCTTTACTAGGGTTGCTACAATTTATTGTCTTAGCAAAAATTCTAGCAGCAGAAGTTTTACCTACTCCTCTTGGCCCACAAAAGAGATAGGCATGTGCAAGTTGTTTTTTTACTACCGAGTTCTTAAGTGTGGTAGCTATATTTTCCTGCCCAATAAGAGTTTTGAAACTATCTGGACGGTATTTTCTAGCAGAAACAATAAATCTTTCCATACCAGACAAAAGTACAAATTTTTATCTAATTTTGTATTTGCTAAAGAATGTTATTTATGAGACGAGTTTTACTAGCTGTTTTTATGTTTTTTGTTTTTACTGGTGTAGAAGCACAAAATATAATTAAAGAGACCAAAAACACTTTTGCTACTTTTGGTGCTAAAATTACTAAAGTAGTTATTCCTTCTACATCGTTAGCAGATCTTATGCTACGTGATGCAGTTAATAAAGGGTGGAGAATCTCTCCTTTTGAGTTCTGTACAATGGAGGAGTACAATAAAATTAAGGAAGACACTAACTACTTTTTTCTTCTTAGAGTAGATGGCCGATTTAGAAATGAGCTTGAGCCAAAAGTAGAGTATTTAACATTAGTTAAAGGAGGTCCAGAGATTAAGAAGGGGATTTATAGTAGTCATAATATTATAACCTTGCCTCTACAGGAGATAGATGATAACTCGGGGACCAATCTCTATCTATTACCTATGTATATTGATTTAATTCAAAATCATATTTACAAGATCCAAAAAGATATCTCTTTGGCCTTTAAAGGTAACGCTATCTACTCAAATAAAGTATCTGATATTAAGGGAATGGAATTGTTATTCTCTATGGATCAGCTTAATTATAAGCTCCCTAATAGTGATTTTGTTGAGTTATTTAATGGAAATGTAAAGTTGGTAACAGAGCAGGAGATAGAAGATGCTATCATTAATAGTAGCCCTAATACGGTAGTCTCTCTATTGATTGAGCCTAAGGGAGGTTCTAGAGGCTCTTACTGTTATAAATTACTTATAGGGACAGAGAGCCATGAGTTATACTTTTTTAGAAGGCACAAAGTTTCTAAGAGAGTGCCTTTAGGATTCACAAAGGAAGATATTAGAAAAATATCTGTACCTTTTCAGTTTTAAATTTTAATGGATATTATTACATCAAAACTTGGTTCAGGTATAGGATATGCATTCCAAAGAATTTCATCGCCAGTTGCATATTGCGCTTTGAGCATAAAAGCCGGGACAAGAAACGAGAAAGACAAATATAACGGAGTAGCGCATCTTACAGAGCATATGCTGTTCAAAGGAACAACTAAAAGAGGAGCTAAGAGAATAAGTAATTTTCTTGAGAGTCTTGGGGGTGAATTGAATGCCTATACTACAAAAGAAGAGACAGTGATTCATGCTACTGTTCTTAAGGAAGATATTAGAAAAGCTGTAGAGATACTTGCCGATTTAGCTTTTAACTCACTTTTCCCAGAAAAGGAACTTCTTAAAGAGAGAGAGATTGTTTTAGAAGAGATCTCTTCTTACAAAGACTCACCATCTGAGCAGATTTTTGACGATTTTGATGAGTACCTTTTTGGAGATCACCCATTAGCAAAGCCCATATTGGGAACTCCAAGTAGCGTAAAAAAAATAGGTGTAGAGCAAATTAAGGAGTTTACAAATCAACATTACCAGCCCTGTAATATGACTTTTTCTATTGTAGCAGATATTTCAAATGCTCGTGGGGTTTCATTAGTTAATCGCTATTTTGGAGAGAGTGTTATGGTAGAAGAGTTAGGAGAGGTGTTGTCTAATACAAAATTGCCAGTGGTCTCTTCTTTTCCTACGGGAGAAAAGTGGGTTTCAAAAAAAACTTATCAAGGGCATTGTGTAATTGGGGCTCCTACATATAATCTTTTCGATTCTAGGAGGCTGCCTATGGCTCTGCTTACAAATATTTTAGGTGGGCCTGCAATTAACTCAAAATTGAACCAGACTCTTAGAGAGAAACATGCAATGGCATACACGGTAGATGCTAGCTATACACCCTATACAGATGCGGGTCTATTTACAATTTATTTTGGTACAGATAAAAACAACATTGAAAAGTGTTTATCTATATTAGATAGGGAACTTGAATCTATAAGGGAAAAAGGGTTTTCAGAAAAAGCTTTAAAAGCTTCTAAAAAACAGCTACTAGGGCAGTTGGCTATTGCTATGGATAACGCAGAGTCTCAATGTCTCTCTATGGGAAAATCTCTCCTTTTTTATAAAAAGGTAGAGCCTATACAAGAGATAAGAGAGAAAATTTTAAAGATAAATTCTGCCCAATTATTAGAAATTGCACAAGAGTTATTGGATAGAAAAAATATGTTCACTTTAATTTACTCTTAATAGTCATATGGACATAAATTTAGACAATTATCTTGAGCAAACTGCTACCGAATTGCCTGCTGCATTGGAGTGGGTAGAGCAGCAGACTCATTTAAAAACTAATCATGCTAGAATGTTGGCAGGGCCAGTTTTGGGTAGGATGCTCATCACTTTTTCTAAGATGATTAAGCCACAAAAAGTTCTTGAGATAGGCACTTTCACAGGTTATTCTGCTATTTGTTTAGCGCAGGGGCTTGCAAAGGGGGGCACTTTAGATGCTCTTGAGAAAGACCATAGGTGGTTAGATTTAATTGCAGAGGGGTTTTCTAGAGCAGGGCTTTCAAATGTTATATCGCTTCATATAGGCGACGCCACTGAAACTTTAGAGCAGTTCTCTAATAACAGTTTCGATTTGGTCTATATAGATGCCAATAAAAGAGAGTATTGCAAATATTATGAGCTGGTACTTCCTTTAGTAAAACCTGGTGGATTTATAATTGCCGATAATGTTCTTTGGAGCGGCAAAATATTGTTAGACCCACTCCCTAAAGATGCTCAAACTCAAGAGATAGCTAGGTTCAATAAGATGGTAAAAGAAGACCGCCGCACAGAGAATTTTATTCTTCCACTGCGAGACGGCCTCAATATTATTCAAAAACTTTAGCGGGTATTTTTTATAAATACTCAATGTCCATGTTGTATCTCCAACGGCCAAAATAGAGATTTTCTCCCTTCCACTCAACTTCGCCTCTTTGGAAGTCTACTGTTTCGCTTCTTGGGTATATTTTAGCTGGGAAAAATGGTTGTGAAATATCTTGATTTACTATTAACCTGTATGGGTCTAACCCTTTTGTGAAGAAATAAAATGTTTCATCTGCTCCTTGAGAAAACTCTTTTTCTTCTCCTTGCGAAAGCTCATTTTCGTTACCGTTCTCTTTTGCGACGAACTCTTTTACTCGGCCAAAAGATTGATCTACTGGAACCCAGCCTACTCCCTCGAAATAGGCCTCGGCCCAATCATGAAGATTTTTGTTGCCTGGGTGCATCATCCAGCCAGATTGCCATTTTACAGGAATTCCAGCTGCTCTTGCCATTGTAATAAATAGAAGTGAAACTTGCCCGCAGTCTCCGTGGTGGTTGGCAAGTACATACTCTGGGATATTATCTATTGTAGAGTACTCTCTTGCGCTGGCCCAAGGGAAATTACTGTCTATCCATTCATAAATTTTCTTAGCTTTTAAATATGGATTTGTCTCTTGCCCAACAACCTCGTTTACTTTACTTTTTATATTATCGCTAAAAAGAATATGTGGGGCCCTCTCTTTTGTGTACTCTTTATATAGCTGCGATTCTGTATTATACTCCTTAACATCCTCGTCCTTAAATAGATGTACCTGTGCATAAGAGGTGTAGGCAAATTCGTAATTAAAAACTGTTGGTTGGTCTTCTACTGCTGTGCCCTCCATATAGATGCTTTTATGGGCATAGCTGTCTGGGGCAATTATATAGAGTGGTTGAGAGACAGAGATTAACTCTATGTTGGTGTGCGATTTAACATCTGTTCTAGGGTAGGGCATCCATACTCTTATGGTTTCTCCTGCAGGTACTTCGTTTGGCTTAACGGTTAAAGTATATTTCACTCTCATTTTAACAGGAGAGGTGTAATTTTTCTTAGTTTTTTGTGCCTCTTTTATCAGTTGTGGTATATGCCATGCAAGAAAACGGTTGAGGCTGTCGCTCTGCCCTCCGTTTGGCAGCTTATACATTTGCGCAGCAGCAGAATCTATCCTAAATAGGTTTCGGCCTGCAGAATGAAAGTAGAGTTTTTCTCCATCTATAGACATATTCTCAAGTGCATTACTCTTTTCCCAAGCGGCAATCTCTTCTGCTGTAACTTGGGGGTGATGTTTTTTGATATAGTCTATAACAGATGTATCTCTTTGTGAAAAGTCTCTTTTTATTCTTTTCATTTTGTCTATAGAGAAGTTCATTTTATACCTCTCTTCTGGAGAAATTGTGTCGCTGGCTAAATAGAGGCCAATCAATTTTGTTGCCTCTGTAAAGTTGCCTTGCTCAATCTCTTTATCTATTGCGCCTTTGGTTGGCACTTTATTAGACAAATACCCCCCACATGCAAAGAGCATTGTAGAGAGTATTATTATAGTTATGTATTTCATAGTTTGAAAATTAAGATCCATCTCTTTGCTTTAAGTTAAGATTTGCAGCGCTCAGAGTAGCTTCTAGAGCGAGTGTCTATTTTAATTTTTTCACCTTGATTAATAAATAGAGGTACCATAATTTCTGCTCCTGTTTCTAAGGTGGCTGCTTTTAGTGCATTTGTAGAGGCTGTATCTCCTTTAACGGCAGGCTCGGTATAAGTTACTTCCATATCTACAAAAGGAGGTAATTCGCAAGTTAGAACTCTTTCGGCATCGGCAAGAAACATCATCTCTACATTTTGCCCCTCTTTCATGAGATCTGCATTGTCAATCATTTCTGGTTGAATGCTTATCTGCTCAAAAGTCTCGTTATGCATAAAGTTAAATCCCATATCGTCTTTATAAAGATATTGATACGGCCTTCTCTCTATACTAATTATTTCTATTTTTTCGCCCGCATTAAAGGTGTTTTCGAGAATTCGGCCATTTTCCAAATTTCTCATTTTAACCTTAACAAAGGCGCCGCCTTTTCCTGGCTTAACATGTTGGAACCATACTATTGAACATGGTTTACCGTTGTAATCGATACATAATCCGTTTTTAAAATCAGCTGTAGTTGCCATATATTGAAAATTAATTTTATACAAAGATACATTTTTTGAAGCTATTTTTTGCAAAAATCAAAATTTGTGCTACTTTTGCACTCCCGAACAAACGAAAGGTGCCATAGCTCAGTTGGTAGAGCAAAGGACTGAAAATCCTTGTGTCCCCGGTTCGATTCCTGGTGGCACCACCTTTTAAGGTTCAAATAATCCCCAAAATCGTAAGATTTTGGGGATTTTTTTATGCCTCAAATTTCATCGCCCTGGTTTTTTGTGAAATTTCCAAAGAAAATAGAAATGCCGATAGAATATTGGTTGAATAGGTTATTCATGCTCTTTTACTCTTACGAGCATAGCGATTTTCTTCTGTTAAAGTTTCCCACCTAGCTTCGCTTCTCATAACAATGATTATTTTATTTATGAAATTTCATATAATGCTGTTGGCAAACTTTGTCAGGAGATGATTGCACGTAAATAATTAGTAATCAAGTATTTAAATTTTTTAAATGAGCCCAAAAGGGCTTATTTTCAAAAGACAAATACCACGCAGTAAGTGAGTTACGAGCAATCATCTCCCGGAAAATCGCCTCACAGGGAAAATTCAGATGAATTATTAGATAAAATTGCAAAATATCAAAAATCAACTATCTAATTTACAGGCTATTGACTCAAAGACAAACAGAGCAATTTTGTGCTAGAGCGAGAGGGTTTTGAGGTACTCTTTTGTTTGGGGGGTTATGCGGTAGCTTTCGCGGGCTTTTTGGATGGCTTTGTTGTGTACGAATTTTGTGAAGGTTTGTTGTTGGAGTAGGGGAATGGTTTGGTGGTAATGTTTTACAAGCGCTTCGCAAGTTGCCCAAGCTATTGCCATATCTACATAGTATTGCTCTTGCTCAATTTGCGAGAGGTGTTTTAGTGTTGAGCAAATATTCACAGAATCCAGAAAGTAGTTCATTAGCAGAATTACAAAAGTGCGTTTGGCAAACTCTCCTGGGTGGGTTTTGAGCGGCAAAAAGTGGGCAAGCACCTCATTGGGATGTTTTTTGAAAATTTTCAAAGATGATATAATGGCATCTACATGTGCCCAATTATCAAATTTCAAAATGAGTGGATCTAAATAATGAAATAGTGTTTCTAATAATGGCTCGTTTAGATACCCCAGCACTAGTCCATAAAGCATTATGTGTTCATAGGTAGTCTGCTCTGCATTATTTAGATATTCACTAACATCTAAATTTGCTACTATCTCTTTTGCCAGTTTCCGTAATGCAGGCATTCGCACACCTAGTATCTCATAGTTGGTTGGTATAAGCTTTCTGTTAAACGCTTTATAGTCGCTCTCTGCCAAGCCATTGAGTTTATTGTTGATTAGAGTGTTCATCGCAAATGTGTTAATTTGTTAATGGGATTATTACTGCAAATTATAATTCCAAATTATCTATTTTGTGGTTAGTGAATAGGGCACTTACAAAGGTGAAGTATGGTGGTAGTACAAGGCCTGTGCTCCATTTAAGCTCTATTCCAAGCAGCTCTAAAGTTGTTTTTGAGATATCAAAACCGTAGGCCTCTAACGATGGGCGCATTTTAGTGGGGTGGGCGCAGGGGCTGTTTGTAAGCCGAGTACACTCTTCTTTGGGGCAAAGTAGGCAGCTGCCAGCAAAAAAACAGAGGCTTCCACTGTATCTATTTTCTAGTCCTAATAACTGGCCGTCTATACCAGAGCGTGCCTGCTCCATTATTTGGTAAGAGAGAGTGTTATGCTCTGTAGCATCTGCTGGTGCATATCTAGTAGCCTCACTTATAAATATTTGAGAGCCTATTATATGTGCATATTTGTAATCGCTAACAGTTGCTAAAGTGTCATAATCAAATGGAGGGCATGCCCACATATTACCATAGTTGCTGCACTCTTTGCACTGTTCAATAAATTGGCCAGCATTGCAATACTCCTCTATATAATTAGGAGCCAAAATCTTCACTATTTTGTGCTTTGCTCTTTGTACTTTAGTTTTTCTCTTATACATATGCATACAAAAATATAAAGAATTAGTTGAACTTTAACTTATCCTCAGGAGCTTTCTACCAGTGTGCGTAGGAAAAATGTTTTTAGATTGTCTTACTATATATAACTGTCTCACCTATTACATTTATGTTATGTATAGTTAATTGGAATAACTCATTTTAACTAACTGCTAAAACAGTAGTCTAATTTTAAACAAATTTTTATAATTCTAACAATATGAACTTTTACACCAATTTATATAGAGGGCTAGCAGCCCTGTTTTTTATTTTCTCAATAGCAATCACAGCAGGGGCGCAAAACATGGGCGCAAGTGGTGCTGGTGCAGCCCAAAATAGGGTGGTAGGCCGAGTTGTTGAGGGGCCAGATGCTGTTGCTGTGGAGTACGCATCTGTAGTGCTCAAGAATGCCAAAGACAGCGTAATAGCTGGTACGGTAACCAATAAAAGAGGTGTTTTTATATTCAATGTAAAAGGGAAGGGAAAACATACCCTGCAAATTAGTTTTATTGGCTATAAAACAATGGAGCAAGAGATTTTGATTAAGCCAGGTATTAACGGCATAAAAGAGCCAATTGTACTGGCGCAGCACTCGGCAACCCTAAAAGAGGCAGCGGTAACGGCATCTTATACAGAGAAGCAATCAGATATTGAGAGAACAAGAATTAACACATCGGCCTCTATTGGAGCTACTACCGGCTCTGTAATTGAACTGCTGCGGAGTGCCTCTATGGTCTCTGTAGATAATAACAATGCAATTTACATAAGGGGGAATCCCAATATATTGGTTTTGATGGATGGGATACCCACTACAATAGGTACTTTAGACGGAATACCTGCCTCGGCAACTCAAAGTATAGAGATAATTACCAACCCAAGCGCAAAATTTGATTCCGAGGGTACTGGTGGTATTATTAATATAATTACTAAAAAAGAGAAAAGAGCAGGAACTTCGTTCTCTTCTACACTAAACTGGGGAGTGGCCAATAAGGTGAATGGCAATTTAATGGCTGCTTTTAATAGAAACGGTTGGAATCTCTCTCTAAACTACTCTGGTAAATACCAAATAGAAGATATTGAAAGTGAGCTTTACAGGCATTTTCATACTACTGGAAACTTTATAGAGCAGAAGATTTTCTCTGAAAGAGTAGATAAGAGTAGTATGATAGGAGCCAGTGCTTCTAAGTTGTTTAATTCTGGCAACTCTTTATCTTTAAATATGAAATACTCTAACCCTAGGTTAGATAATATTCAGGATATAAATAATATAAACTCTTCTTTACAAGATTATAATAGCCAAAAAAGAGTAAACGAGTTTAACTTCAATAGAAAGATGGCCGAGGTTATAGCTAACTATAAAATAGTATTAAAGCCAGAGAAAAGCGATCTCTCTCTATTGGGCTCGTACTCTCAGAATAAGGGTAGGAGAAGGGCATACTATTTAGAAGATGAGTTGCCTCTTCAAAGATCTCAAGGGGGTGGACGCCCTACAAACTACACAGTTCAGGCAGATTACACATTGAAACTACCTAAGCAGAGCATACTAGAGACGGGTATAAAGTATTTTTATAGAAGAAATGACTTTAAGTTTGATTCATATCAATATGATAATGAAAGCGATATCTGGTCTTATAATGAATTCTTTAGTAGTGATTTAGATTATAAAGAGAATATCTACTCTCTCTATGTAAACTATGCGGCAAAGCTACAAAACGAGATCTCATATAAGATTGGTTTTAGGGGAGAACAGAGTAACTCCAATTTAGATATAAGAAAAGAGGGAGTGCAAATTAAGAACAACCATCTCTTTCTCTCTCCATTTGCTCTGCTCCAAAAAGAGTTCTCTAAAAGCAGTTCCCTTGCTTTCTCTTTGTCTAGAAGGGTTACAAGACCTATGTATAGACAGTTAAACCCTTTTGTAAATATGATTGATAAAAGTGTTTTTGAAATAGGAAACAGAGATCTAGTTCCAGAAGAGGTTACATTGAGTGAATTGGCCTATAACTACTCATCTAATGGTAGAACTTTTAACTTCTCTCTCTTTTATAATGTTACTAATAATTTTATTACAGAGGTAACTTCTTTATATGACCAAGAGGCACTTATGATTACCTTTGTAAATGGAGATAAAAGCATTAAAATAGGGGCCGACCTTAATCTTAGAAATAAGTTCTCTACTTGGCTAGCTGCATCTTTAAGCGCCAATGCCTATTATGGAGAGACTAAAGGAGAGGCAAATGGGATTGATCTGTTTAGCAGTAAAATAATGTGGCAAGGTAATGTAGCTGCAAATATAACTCCTTCTAAAAAGAGCGATATATCTCTTCAATATTTTTATAGTTCACCAGCTGTCTATCCTCAGTTTGAGTCTCAAGCAGTTCATTATATGGATGCAAGTTATAAAAGAGTATTAATTAAGAATATACTCACTGCATCTATAACTCTTACAGATGTGTTTAATACAAGAAAGTGGAATATTGTCTCTGATAATATAATTTACTCGCTAGATAACAGAAGTAAGAACGAAAGCCGAGTTTTATGGGTGGGGCTATCTTTTAATCTGAATAAGAAGCAACTGTCTAAACCACAGAAAAAGGAGCCTTCGCAAGCGCAAGAGAGTTTAATTAAACTGGGTTATTAAATTTGACCTATCTGTAAATTTTAGACAACCTTTTGAAAAACTATCTGTTTGTAGTGTATAGTAATCTTAAAAATAAAAGTTATGAATAAATTAAAATCAATATGGGTAGTATTTTTTGCATTTTTTGCAGTTACACTTTGGGCCCAAGATCTTGTAACTCCCCCGGTAGATTTCTATTCGCTCTCATTTAAAACAATAAGAGGAGAGACATATAAGTTCAACCAGTTAAAAGGCAAAAATGTGCTTATTGTGAATACCGCCTCTAAGTGTGGGTTTACTCCTCAATTTAAAGAGCTTGAACAGTTACATCAAGAGTATGGAGCCTCTTTAGTAGTTTTAGGGTTCCCATCAAATGATTTTGGTGCACAAGACCCAGGTTCAAATGAAGAGATTTTATCTTTTTGTGAAGAGAATTATGGTGTAACTTTCCAGATGATGGATAAATCTTCTGTTAAGGGAGCCGAAATAAACAAAGTTTACAAATGGTTAACCGATAAATCTAAGAATGGTTGGAACAGTAAATCGCCTTCATGGAACTTTGGAAAGTACTTAATTGATAAAAAAGGAAGGTTAATATCGTTTTTCCCTTCAAAAGTGAAACCAACAGATAAGAAAATTACTGAAAAGCTTAAATAGTATCGGTTTTTTGGCTATTTTTGTGGCCAAATAATTTATGAATAAAACTAAAAAAAAGGTAAATGGAGGAAACTTTTTGTTACCAGTATCCAAGACCAGCAGTTACTACAGATTGTGTTGTTTTTGGATTCGATGGCCAAGAGATTAATGTTCTGCTTGTAGAGAGGGGAAGTGAGCCATTTAAAGGTAAATTCGCTCTACCAGGAGGTTTTCTTGAGCCAAATGAAACTTTAGAAGAGTGTGCTCAAAGAGAATTATTAGAAGAGACAGGTATAGATTCTATTAATTTACGCCAATTTGCAGTTTTCTCAGATTTAGAGAGAGACCCACGTACTCGGGTTATATCTGTAATGTTTTATGGTTTGTTAGCTCCTAAAGCTATGGAGAGCGATAGTATTAAAAGTGGGAGTGATGCAGTTAGTCTAAAGTGGTTGAAACTAGAGCATGCTATGAATAACACTTCTCTTGCATTTGACCATAAAGAGGCTATTGTAAAGGCCAAAGAAGCTCTTGCTTTATCTCTTAATAGAGAGCCAGTTGCATTTGAGTTACTAGACCAAACTTTCACAATAAAGCAGCTCCAAATAATTTATGAAACATTGCTTAATATAGAGTTTGATAGAGCCAATTTTCATAAGAAAATGGTAGGACACCCTTCAGCTACTTTGAAAGCTAAGCCAACTGGCAGGAAGAAAAATAGTGGTGTTATTACAGATACTGGAACTGTTATGAAAAATACTAAACATAAGCCAGCTAAATTCTATACTTTTGATAGCGAAAAGTATAGTAAGCTTATGGAGCAAAAAGATTTTTACTTTGGCTTTTAGGAGATAAATTTTTCACTTACCTTCTTCTCATAACTTTTAGATACCGGAATCTCTTTTGTATTCTTGGTGTCTAGTTCAATATATAGACCATCGCTCTCTTTTCTAATAACTTTTGCCTTAGCAAGATTTACCAAGTAAGTTCTGTGACATCTTACAATGCTTCTATTCAAAAGCTCATTTTCAAGCGTTTTAAGCCGGTTTCTCAGAAGATATTTCTTTATTGAATTGTTGCTACTATAATGAATGGCTACATAATTATCACAAGCCTCAATGAATAAAAGGTCATTTTTATTTATTGAAATTCTAAATATACCGTTTTCGTCGTAAAATGGTATATTTTTAAAAGAGGAAGTTTCTATAGAATTTTTACCTGAAAGTTTTTCAATAATAAAACTGCTCTCTCTCCATCCAAAATAAAACCATAACACTGTATAGGGCAAAAGTAGTACCAGAGAAGTATTTATTATGCAGCTCTTAAAAACCTCCATTATATCTCGCTCTTTGCCTACAGAGAGGGTAAATATTGTATAAAAAAGAGACATAAATAGTATTTCAAGAAACACCCAAAAGGCATATTGCCAATAAGATATATCATGTTTTTTATTATAATGATACATTATTATACGACTGATAACTACTACTATTACTCCAGTTAAAATAATTAATGATGAGTAGGCAAAAAAGATAAATTCAGAAACTGGATACCAGTTATATGAGTTGAATGGTTTATAAATATTAATAAAGACTAAAGCAAATATAGAGGTGAATCCTACCAACTTTACTATGTTCTTCTTTTTATTAATATAGTGAGGGATTTTCATTTTATAAGATAAAAAATAGGGATAATTTGACCACTCTAAACAATCTTTCACCCCTAATTTAAACATTTTATCCCATTGTGGTGCTGTTTACTTCATTTATTTTTCTATTCTGTGATAACTCTCTTTATTTATAAAAAAAGATGAAAGAGTATCTATTTAATTTTAAGGAGAGGCTTGGATATGAAGAAATATTTCTTGAAAGAGAGAAGGTAAATGTTCCTAAATCGTTAAATATAAGAGATAACGAAATTAATGAAAACATTAATTTTGAATATAAAGTTATTTTACCCGGAGAGAGATTAGTAGAAGATAAATTTGCAAAATATAGTAGCGTTATAATTCTCTTTCATGGTCTAAATGAAAGGAGTTGGGACAAATATATACCTTGGGCTGAATATCTATCTACTCATACTCAAATGCCACTTCTTCTCTTTCCTATTTCTCTTCATATAAATAGATCACCTCAACTTTGGAGCGACCCAAGAGCAATGCAAAGGCTAGTTAATATGGAGAAAGAGGTTAAAAAAGAAGAGAGTGAAGAGTTGTTAAGTGATCAAAATTTAACATTTGTTAATTATGCACTTAGTACAAGAATTAAGGCCTCTCCCTATCGCTTTTATTTAGGAGGCAGGGAAACAGTGCTCAATGTATGTCAATTGATGGAGGAGATTAGAGCTGGCCATTCTCCAATATTTACAAAAGAGTGTTTAGTAAATATTTTTTCTTACTCAATAGGTTCACTTCTTTCTCAAGTATTGTTAATGGCTAATCCTTTTGATTACTTTTCTGAAAGTAAGTTGTTTATGTTTTGTGGAGGCTCTCTATTTAGTGAGATGAACGGAAACTCTAGAATGATTATGGATAGGGACTCTTTTGAACTATTGAATTACTATTATCACAACGATTTTA
The DNA here is from genome assembly GCA_028708215.1 of Bacteroidales bacterium. Lineage (GTDB taxonomy): Bacteria > Bacteroidota > Bacteroidia > Bacteroidales > UBA932 > Bact-08. Next base: position 31,166 of record JAQVZL010000004.1, on the reverse strand, counting down.
TTAATGATTATGAACTCTCAAACAGTCCAAAAGATAGTATCTACATGGCATTTTTAGCTCATATAGATAAAGAGCTTAAGCAAAAAGAGCGGTATGCTTTTTATAAAAAAGCTAGAAATAGAATAAGAGCAGTTTCATTAAAAAAAGATATTGTAATACCCTCTTCGGGTATTAGAAATGCAATGGGGCCTATTTGGAAAAAGTGTTTAAAAGAACTTGATTTCCCATTTAAATATTCACATGAAACTCCATTTCCTACTATTGAGAAAGGGAGGTCAGTAGAATTAGATTATTGGTTCGAAAAAGTCTTCTCTCCAGCCGCCCTATTCTTAAAACAGCAGTGATCTTGGGTCTAAGTTGTTTCTTTCAATATCTTTAAAATAGTTTACAGTGCCAACTTTTAACTCCTGGGTAGAAGCATCGTCACAAACAATAATTCCTTTACGGTGCTTTTGGAGCACACTAATTGTCCACATATGATTGATGCTGCCCTCCACTGCATGGTAGAGTGCTCTTGCTTTATGGTGCCCGTTTACAAGAATCATTACCTCTTGAGAGTCCATAATTGTTCCTACCCCTACAGTTAGAGCTGTTTTTGGAACTAAAGAGATATCGTTATTAAAGAATCTAGAGTTTGCAATTATTGTATCTGTAGTTAGACTTTTAACTCTAGTTCTAGAAGAGAGGGAAGAGCCAGGTTCGTTAAAAGCTATGTGACCATCTGGGCCTATACCTCCCATAAAAAGATTTATTCCACCATATGATTGCATTTTTTTCTCGTAGTTCTCGCACTCAAGGTCTAGATCGTATGCCGTGCCATCTAGAAGGTTTGCATTTTCTCTTTTAATGTCTATATGCTGAAAAAAGTTATCCCACATAAACGTGAAGTAAGATTGGGGATGCTCTTTAGGAATTCCAATATATTCATCCATATTGAATGTTACTACGTTTTTAAAAGAGATTTCGCCCTCTTTGTAGAATCTTATAAGCTCTTTATATGTACCATTAGGTGTAGACCCTGTTGGAAGCCCAAGAACAAAAGGTTTTTCAGGAGTAGGTTCAAACTCTTTTATTCTTTTCACAATATGAGCAGCAGCCCATTGTGATATTTGTTCATAGGAATTCTGAATAATAAGTCTCATAGATTGTAGTTTTAAAATTCGTGTTAATTAGATAAAAATTCTTTGGCATTTTTTATTGAGGCAGAAGTTAATTGAGATCCACTTAGCATACGTGCAATTTCCATTGTACGCTCCTGGGTTTCTAGTTTTTTGATTTTACTTACTGCTGAACCCTTTCGCCCCTCTTCTTTATATACCAGCAAATGGCACTCTCCTTTAGATGCTATTTGAGGGAGATGAGTAATTGCAAATAGCTGCATATTATTTGATAGCTCTCCAATTAGTAATCCCATCTTATGAGCAATGCTACCAGAGATTCCGCTATCTATTTCGTCAAAAATAAGAGTTGGCATTTGAGCCCCTCTAGCCATAATAGCTTTGAGACAGAGCATAATTCTAGAGAGTTCGCCTCCAGATGCAACTTTAGATATTTCTCTGGGAGCTATCTCTTTATTTGCAGAGAAGAGAAATTCAATAGACTCTTTACCATTTACTTCATACTGCTCCTGCTCATTAATTTGAACACTAAATTGTGCAAATGGCATCTCAAGTTCTCTTATTTTTTGTGTCATCTCTTTTGAAAAACTTGCCGATGCTTTTACTCGTGAGTCTGTTAGTAATTTAGCTTTTTGTGTTAGATTACTATAGCTTGTTAAGAGCTCTTTTTCTGTCTTTTTTATTTGGTCTTTAACGCTATTGGTTAGATGTAATTTAGAAGAGTACTCCTCTTTTATAGAGATAAGCTCTTCTACACTATTTACTTTATAGCGGTTGAATAGTTCATATATAGTAGAAAGTCTCTCTTCTAAAAGAGAAGTTCTAGCTGGGTCAGAAATTGTAGATTCGGCTAACTCTACTGTCTCTCTCTCTAGCTCTTTTAGCTCTATACGGCAAGAGTCTACCCTTTGAGCCATAGAGCTTGTAATAGCAATTGAACTAGAAATTTTTGAAAAGAGAGATTCAACTTCTTTAAGTGTTTGAACAAGAGATGTTTCGTTGGGATTTAATATTTGCACTATTTCATAAAGAGTAGCTTGTATCTCTTGTGTGTTGCTCAGTATTTTATGTTCCTCTTCTATCTCTTCTAGCTCTCCAGAAACTAGATTGGCCTCTTCTAGTTGTTTATATCTAAAACTATTATAATCAAAATCTTGTTCTTCTTTAGCAAGTTGCTCTTCTAACTCTTTTTTTCTCTTTTCAAGGTCTCTTTGTCTGTTATACGCAACTTTATAACTCTCTTTTAGCTCTTGGTTCTTAGCATATGAATCTAGTACTTCAAGTCTAAAATTACTTCTCCCAATCAAGAGATTTTCATGCTGGGCATGTATGTCAATTATTTTTTGGCCAATCTCTTTTAGAAATTTATTATTAACTGGTTGGTCATTTACAAATGAGCGAGAACGGCCTGTTGTAGATATAACACGCCTAATTAATAGTTCAGTAGCTGGCTCCATTAAATTTTCATTAAAGAGTGCTTCTGTCTCTGAGGTTTTTTCAATAGTGAAGAGGGCTTCTACAACGCAATTTTTATTGCTCTCTTTAAGAATCTCTTTATTGGCCTTGGCACCAAGAAGTAAAGATATTGCTCCTAAAAGTATAGATTTACCAGCTCCAGTCTCTCCTGTTATTATTATAAGACCATCTGGAAATGTAATCTCCAGCTTCTCAATAAGAGCGTAGTTAGATATTGAAAGAGATTTTAACATATAAATGAATTCTCTATAAAGTCAACAATATCTGAAGCAACCTCCTTTTTAGATTTGAGAGGGAAAGGGTAGTTGTTATTCTTTGAATCTATTATTGTAACCTTATTGGTGTCAACTGCAAAGCCAGCGCCCTTATCTTGAAGTGAGTTTAGAACTATTGCATCTAAGTTTTTAGATTTAAGTTTTTTGCAGGCATTTTCTGTTTCATTGTTGGTCTCTAAAGCAAAACCTAAATGAAAAACCCCTCTCTTTTTTATCTCTCCTATAGAGGCTGCAATATCTGCGGTAGGTTTAAGGCTTAGCTTTAGATTATCTCCCTTTCTTTTTAATTTAATATCTGATTCAAGTAGAGGAGTGTAGTCAGAAACGGCCGCGGCTAAAACCACAATATCTATTTGGTTATTATACTCTTTAAGAGTAGCCTCTTGCATCTGTTGTGCGCTCTTTACCTTTATAATATTAATAGTTGAAGCGGTTTCAATTGCCCCTACTGGGCCACTTATTATGGTAACTTGGGCACCTCTGCTTGCAAATTCGTTGGCAATAGAGTAGCCCATTTTTCCTGTAGAGTAGTTAGAGATATACCTAACAGGATCTATCTGTTCTACGGTTGGTCCTGCAGTTATAACTACTTTTTTGTCAGCAAGTTTACCACTGGACTTTTCTGTTTTGGTTTCTAAAAAAAAATCTTTTATGCTCTCTACTATTATTTCTGGCTCTTCCATTCGACCTTTGCCCTCTAGCCCACTCGCAAGTTCTCCAGAAGAGGGGGCAATAACTATTACTCCTCTCTTTTTTAGCGTAGAGATGTTGGTTTGAGTTGCTATATGTTCATACATATCTACATCCATTGCAGGTGCAATCATTACGGGACATCTGGCACTAAGGAAAGATGTAAGTAGTAGATTGTCTGCAATTCCTGTAACCATTTTAGCCATGGTATTAGCAGAGGCTGGAGCAATAATATATAGGTGAGCCCACATACCAAGAGAAATGTGACTATTCCAGTCTCCGTTTTCTGGATTATAGAAGTCTACTAGAATAGGATTTTTAGATAGAGTGGCCATTGTTAGGGGAGTGATAAATTCCTTTGCCATCTCTGTCATAATAATCTTAACCTCTGCACCTTCCTTAACCAGATAACGGACCAGTGTAGCAGTTTTATATGCTGCTATACTGCCTGTTATTCCAATTAGTATATGTTTACCTTTAAGCATTACTCCTCAATTTTCCTTATCTGAATTTTATCTTCTTCAAATTCATGTATAGCTATAAGTGAGGCTTTAGGTAGTCTTTCATAATATCTAGAAATTTCTATCTGCTCTCTATTTTCGAATGTCTCTTCTAGTGTGTCTGCATAGGTAGAAAACTCTTCTAGCTTTACTTTTAGTTCTTGTTTAACTTCGGCAGCTATTTGGTTAGACCTTTTAGCAATTATCATTACAGACTCATAAACATTGCCTGTTGGTTTTGCCAGGTCTGCTAGTTCTCTGGTAACTGTTGTTGTGGGAACATTTTTGCTGATTTCCATATCTTTTTTTATTTTTTTAAATATTGTTGAGCACGTTCAAACATTTTGTCTGTCTCTTTTTTGTACTTAGAATCTGGGAACTCACTTACAAAATTGTAGTACTCATCTACAAGAGAGAGAAACCTCTCTCTCTGTTTTGAAGGAACACTATTTATAGCATATTGGTAATTTGCTGCCACAATATAGTAAAGCACCTCTTCGCGGTATTGATTATTGGCATTCTCTCTAAGGACATTTTTAAGTGCATAGGCAGCAGCCTTATAATCTTCTATTGTGTAATATATTTTAGCAGATTCAAAGCTCTTACGGTCTAATCTCTCTTGTAGGTCTACAAGCATATCTCTCATCCTTTTTAAATAAGTGCTATTGGGATATTCATATAAAAAGAGATTGATTGCACTCATTGCTTTATAGGTAGGAAGCTGGTCTAGTTCATAACGATATGTAGAGCCGTAAAGGCATTCTACTCGTAAATACTTTGCCTCCTCTGTAAATGGGCTTCTAGGGAAAACACTTATAAATTGATCGAAATTAGCCTCGGCAATCACATAATCGCCATAGCGATAATTGCTTAACCCAAGGTAGAATTGGACTGTATCGTCTCTGTTAGTACCCCTTACAGAGAGTAGCAGCTTGTCAAATAGATCTGCTGCTTTAAGGTATTTTCCTGCTTCGAAGTACCTGAATGCACCTTTATAAACTTCTTCTACATCGGTAGATTGATGTAGAAGATCGTATTGAGATTTACATGATATAGCTGTGAGTGCCAGAGTCAGAAATAGAACTGCAATTTTAATATATTTCATCTTTTATTATTTGTTTTCACCAAGAAATCTCTCGGCATCTAATGCTGCCATACAGCCAGATCCTGCAGCTGTAACCGCTTGTCTGTAATGTGGGTCTTGTACATCGCCAGCTGCAAAAACGCCAGGTACATTGGTTTTGGTACTCTTACCTTGCGTTAAAATGTATCCTTCACTATTGGTCTCTACCCATTCACTGAATAGTTCGGAGTTGGGGTGGTGTCCTATAGCTAAGAAAAAACCGTGAACATCTATTTTCTTTTCACTTCCATCTTTGTGAACAAGAATCGCACCATTAACGCCTCCCATTGGAGAGCCTATAATCTCTTTTGTATTGTAGTGCCATAGAATCTCTATATTGGGGGTGTTTTTAACCCTCTCTTGCATTGCTTTAGAAGCTCTTAAGACATCTCTTCTAACAATCATATAAACTTTGTTGCATATGCCTGCAAGGTATGTAGCTTCTTCGCAAGCGGTATCTCCTCCACCTACAACGGCAACATCTTTTCCTTTGTAGAAAAAGCCATCGCAAGTTGCACATGCAGATACTCCCTGTCCCCTGAACGTCTCTTCAGATTCAAGACCCAGATATTTTGCTGTTGCTCCTGTAGAGATAATAATAGTCTCTGCAATTATCTCTTTTTCTTGGTCTATAGTAACTTTAAATGGTCTTTTTGAAAGGTCTACTTTAGTTGCTAATCCAAATCTAACATCGGTGCCAAAGCGAGCTGCTTGCTCTTTTAGTTGATCCATCATTTCTGTTCCAGTAATACCCTGTGGATACCCTGGGAAGTTGTCTACTTCTGTAGTAGTTGTTAGTTGGCCACCTGGTTGAATCCCCTCGTAAAGAACAGGGGAGAGATTTGCTCTAGCTGCATATATAGCCGCAGTGTATCCTGCCGGACCACTACCAATAATAAGGCATTTTATTTTTTCTATACTCATAATTTTGTGACTGTTAATATATATTTCAACCTACAAAGTTAAAAATTTTTTTCTTTATTACTATCTCTAGTCTCAACTCCCAAACTAGTACAAATGCAAAGAGCCATCTGGCAACTAACAGCCACCATATTATAGCTCCCACAGAGGCAAGCAAAAGTACATCTTCTAGGTTACTATGAGATATAGCTATGTGGTGGTTTAGTAAATCGATCTCTTTTTTTGTTACGTTTCCACTTTCTGCCTCATCTATCATTACAGCTGCTCCATAGGCAAGACCTAAGGTGTTTGCTACAATCCATAAAAAAGAGGTTTTTGGAGGAAGTCCAAAAAAAGTAAGCACTGGGCTAAATATTTTGGAGAGCCACTTTATAACTCCAAATTCTGTCAACAACCTTTGTATAATAGAGAGTGCAAATATAAGAGTAGACATGAGTACAATAAGATAAAGTGTATCAAAAAACCACTCTTTAAGCATTTGAACAAGAGAAAGGTTTGCCTCTATTATTTCAATCTTTAAACCTTGCTGAACCTCTGGCATAATAAGGTTTAGAGTAAATCCAAGGATAAAGGCTGCTGCTGTTCTAATAACTACCATTCTTATAGCAGAAGACCCTGTTTTCTTTAGTACAGCTGTTTCTGTAATCATGTTGTGAGAACAGAGTATCATAACGGCCAAAATGGTTATAGAACGGATATCTAAATTAAGTGTAGAGATAACCGCTATAGCAGAGTAGACATTTACAAAGTAGCCAGAAACGTAGGCAAGTGCAGCCTCTCCTGGTAAGCCAATTAGGTTGAATATTGGGTTTAGAGCTTTTGAGATCCAAGGTAGAATATTAAAATATTCAAGAAAAAGGACTCCTAGTGTTACTATGGTTGTAATACGAATAAGCCAAAGACAGGTTTTAAGTGTCTTTGGCAATATCTCTTTAATTGAGCTTATAGCTCTATTTAATGCAGATTTTTCCATTGTTTTCATTAATCTGCGAAGGTAATCTTAATTACTATTATTAGTAATTATTTTTTTTAGGTTCAAAGTGATCTATAGGATGGATGCAAGCAGGACATGTTTTTGGTGCTTTCTTACCTTTGTGAACATACCCACAATTGCGGCACTGCCATTCAACTTCTTCTTCTCTTTCAAATACTTTTTCTGCTTCTACTCTAGCAAGTAGTGTGAGATAGCGAGCCTCGTGTTCGGCCTCTACCTTTGCAATCATCTTAAAAGCTGTAGCTACTTGAGGGAAGCCTTCTTCTTCTGCAACTTTAGCAAATTCAGGATATAGCTCACTCCACTCTTCGTTTTCACCTTGGGCAGCTGCAATTAAGTTTTGTGCAGTTGTTCCAATAATTCCAGCTGGGTATGAGGCAGTGATTTCTACCATACCACCTTCAAGGAATTTGAAAAATCTTTTAGCATGTTCTTTCTCTTGTTCTGCTGTCTCTTCAAAAACAGCAGCTATTTGTCTGTAACCCTCTTTTTTTGCGGTTGAGGCAAAATAGACATAGCGGCTTCGTGCTTGAGACTCCCCAGCAAATGCTTTAAGCAAGTTCTGTTCAGTTTTAGTTCCTTTAATGCTTTTTTCCATAAAATTAATTTTAGCGGTTAATTTTTACAAAAATAATGAATATTTCTCTCACTTCCTTACCTAATTTTATATATTTGCCTCTAGTAGATTTTATTATCATGGGAATCATTAAAGAAAGAGTTAATAAACTAAGGAGTTTTCTCTTAGAAGAGAAGTTAGAGGCTTTTATAGTGCCAAGTACCGACCCTCATTTTGGTGAGTATGTCCAAGATTATTATAAATGTAGGGAGTGGTTATCTGGCTTTGACGGCTCTGCAGCAACTGTTGTGGTAACTTTAAATGATGCAGCTCTTTGGACAGATTCAAGATATTTTGTACAAGCAGAAACTCAATTAGAAGGGAGTGGCATTTCACTAATGAAAATGAAAAACCCCAGTACTCCTTCTATTTCTGAATGGCTTAAATCTACGCTAAAAGAAAATTCTTCTGTTGGGATTGATTCTCTACTGTTTTCAAAGAAACAGGTAGATAGTTATGAGTTAAGTTTAGCACCTTTGAAGTTGAGGTTTTGTAAAGACCCTTTTAAACAGATATGGAACAATAGACCTCCTTTTTTATATTCAGAAGCTAGAGTTGTGCCTCTTGAGATATCTGGTGATTCTACAGAGGCTAAACTAAAGAAGTGCTCTGATGCACTTGGGTTGAATCTAAACAACTCTTATTCTAAAGAGTACGTTTATATTCTCTCTACTTGTGATGATATAGCTTGGCTTTGTAATATTAGGGGTAGTGATATTCCTTTTAACCCTTTGCTCTACTCATATCTTCTATTTGGCTCTGTTGGCACGCATCTTTTTGTCTCCTTAGAGAGTCTTAACAAGGGTGTTAAGAAACACCTTGAAAGCAATAACATTATAGTTCATAGTTATAATGATTTTTATAATTTTATTCAGAATTTAGACCCTGGTATGGTTCGTATAGCCTCTCTAGATACTATCTCTTTTGAAGTTTTTAATTTAATAAATAGGAGCGGGAGCATCTTTGTTTCAGATGCTATTCCAGGAGGAGTAGTAGCTTTGGCTAAGGCTGTTAAGAATGATATTGAGATAGCTGGATTTAGAAGAGCTATGCTGGAAGATGCTTTAGCATGGGTTAAGTTCTGGATGTTTTTAGAAGAGAATTTAAATGGAAATAACCAAGAGTTAACAGAATCTCTTTTGGCAAATAAAATAGCCGAATTTCGTTCACAATGTGCAGACTATTGCGGAGAGAGCTTTTCACCTATTGTTGCATATGAAAAAAATGGCGCTATGCCTCATTACTCTCCAGATGTTAAGAATCCCGTGGTTATTAAGAGAGAGAGCTTTTTACTAGTAGATACTGGAGCACACTATTATTATGGGACAACAGATACTACTCGTACTTTTGCTTTAGGCAATTTGTCTGTAGAACAAAAAAGAGATTATACAATGGTGCTTAAAGGGATGATTAATCTCTCTTTAGCCAAGTTCCCTAAAGGTACTCGTGGTGCTTCTTTAGATATTTTAGCAAGAGGCCCTATTTTTAGTATAGGGAAATTGTATATGCATGGTACTGGGCATGGAGTTGGTCATAATCTTTGCGTGCATGAGGGGCCTCAGAGTATTAGAATGGAAGAGAACCCAATTGCGTTTGTGCCAGGAATGGTTACTTCTAATGAGCCAGCTATTTATGAGTCAGGTAAATATGGTATAAGAATAGAAAATATTTTACTCTGTAAAAGGTGGAAAGAGAACTCTTTTGGAGAGTTTAACTGTTTTGAGACTCTTACTTTAATTCCTATAGATAAAACTGCAATAGAGAGCTCTCTATTAACGGTAGGCGAATTAGAGTGGTTAAATAGTTACCATGAAAAAGTTTTTGAAAAACTCTCTCCTAGGTTAAGCAGCAGTGAACAAAAGTGGTTAGCGGAAAAAACCTCTAATATCTGAAGTTGAATAATCTGGCTTATATATAACCCTTCTTATTGCTGTGTTTATATAGCCACCGTTATTATCTACACGTATAAAGTTATAGTCTGAATGGAGCATCTCCATTTTGTAATTTTGGGTGTTATAAATAAAGGCTTTGCCATGTTCCCACATATTGCTAATAAAGTAGTTAGCAATATCATATGCTTGGAATGCATAAGGAGATGGCTCTGAATTATAAAGAGCTCTGAACTGTAAAAGGAACTCTTTAATATTGGCTCGGTTGTAATCTAAAAAATATTGCATAGATATATTTAGATTCATTCCGTGATAGTAGTCTATATCTACGGTTTCAAAAGACCTCCATCGGGGAGTTCCATATATAACTATATTATAATCTTTTTGAGATTTTAGTAAATTTAGATTTCTAAGTACATCAGAAACAAATGCTTCTGAATTTGACGCCACTATAACGTGGTTCACCTTATCTGTGCTAAGTTGTTCTTCAATATTGGGCAAAATAGATCTCCCCTTTAATATGTCATATGAAAGAGTTTTGTAACGCACTCTCCCAGACTCTAATACATTTTGAGTAAGTTCTACTAACTCTATAGGAGCACTTCCTCTATCTTCAAATATAAGGGTAACGTGGGAAAATATATTAACTGCCGAAAGAATTCCTTTTTGCAGGTATGAAACGGGAGTACTCACTTGATAAAAATTGGAGTATTCGTGAGCAAAATGCTCGCTTGAAAGATCCATTGGTGAGACTACATATACTCCTCTTTGTTGTGCATATTTTAGTATCGGTTCTATATTTTCTGTGAATACTGGACCAATAATTAGATTGCTCATATCTAAAATACCCGACTCTATAATTTGATTGCTGTTTGAATAGTCGTTGGTATTTACAACATTTACCTTAAGTTTTATTCCAGGATTTTTCTCTTTTAAATGGTTTAGCGAAAGGAGGAATCCTTGATAAAAATCAATAAATAGATTTGGCTGGGTAAGATCTCTATTTACTGTAGAATCTGAGGTGCTACCCATTGGAATTAACAGAGAGACATTTAGTTTATCGTACTTTTCATTTTTAAAAAGTTCTATAGATTCAAGATTATCTTCCTTTTTTTTCTCTACTCCTTTAACTGCCTCTCTATCTAATGAGTCTGTTTTAGCAGATATTTCCTGTGAGCTGTAGCTACCAGGAAATGGAATGTTTAGAACTTGTCTAGTCTCTACTTTGTTGTTTAGCAGAGAGTTTGCTTGGGCAATCTCCTCTTCAGGAACGTTGTATTTTTTAGCTATAGATGAGAGTGACTCGTACCACTTAACTGTATGTTGAGCTTTAAATTTAACAACAGTATCTGGGGGAGTGACAAGAGCTCTTTCAGTTTGTCCACTCTCTTCTTTTTGGGATTTCTCTACTTTAATGTAAATGATAGATCCCTCTTTAAGGCCAGATGATAGAGTAGGATTATCTGCTATAATGCTCTCTATATCTGTTTCATATGCTTTTGCAATTGAGTAAAGTGTCTGTTTTGCTTCTACTTTATGCAAATAAAAAAGCGTCCCTTTAATGTTTGCCTGCTCGGTAGATACTTCTACTTTTGCTGGTATATACTGTGCAAAGCAACTTTGTGCAAGCAACATTGCAATAGAGATGTATGTTATTTTGAAGAGCTGTTTCATAGACGGGCTAACATATTTCTTACATTTGCATCAATTCTATTGTATATATTGTTGTTATAATTAGATTTTTCGAACTTAACTCCAGTTATTTTTTCAAACAATTCAATATATCTTTCAGAGATAGAGCTTACAACTTGAGGTGTCATTTCAGGAATTTTTTCTCCCTCTTTCCCTTGAAACCCATTCTCTATTAACCACTCTCTAACAAACTCTTTTGATAGTTGTCTTTGGGGTAGACCTTTTTCAAAAAGTGTGGGGTAACTCTCTGCATAAAAATATCTAGATGAGTCTGGGGTGTGTATTTCGTCTATTAAATAGATTGTCTCTCCCTTTTTACCAAACTCATATTTAGTGTCTACTAATATAAGATCTCTCTCTGCAGCAGTCTCACTCCCTTTCTTAAAAAGTGCTAGTGAATACTCTTCAAGTTTTTTGTATTCAGCTTCGCTTACTAAGCCTTTAGAAATAATCTCTTCTCTTGAGATATCCATATCATGTTCGCCTTGCTCTGCTTTAGTGGTAGGTGTGAGAATTGGTTGTTCAAATTTTTGGTGCTCTCTCATTCCATCTGGGATGGGAACTCCACAAATTTCTCTAGCTCCAGCTTTATATGACCTCCAAGAGCTGCCTGTTAAATATGCTCTAACAATCATCTCTACAGGGAAAGGAGTGCATTTATGACCAACCGTTACAACTGGGTCTGGAGAGGCTATTTTCCAATTTGGTAAAATTTCTAATGTATCGTCTAAGAATTTAGAGGCTATTTGATTTAATACTTGTCCTTTATATGGAATCCCTTCTGGCAAGACAACATCGAAAGCAGATATTCTATCTGTTGCAATCATAACTAGGTACTCTTCACCTATTGAGTAAACATCTCTTACTTTGCCTATATACTTGTTGGTTTGCTTGGGAAAATCAAATTCTGTTCTAGTTATTGCATTCATTTTTTGTCTTCTTTTATAGAATTATATTTTATTAGAGAGTGTTGTAAAAATCTATTAATTTCTCTGAAAATCTTTTCCAAGAGAGCTCTTCCTTCTCTTTGGCTATATTATTTATATAGTATTCGCTGTTATTCTCTTCAAAAAACTTCTTTATTCCGTTTGCTATACAGCTGCTTTCTGGTTTCTCTACAACAATTCCTGTGCCTGGCTTCTCTATAGCCTCTTTTAGACCGCCTACATTTGTAGTTATTAAAGGGACATCAAAATGGAAAGAGATAGCGCTTATTCCGCTTTGAGTAGCAGTTCGGTAGGGGAGAACTGTTACATCTGCTGCACTGAAAAACAGAGGAACTTCTGAGTCTGGTATATATCTGGTAAATAGCTTTATTCTCTTTTTTGCAGGTGAGTTGTCAATTTTATTTTGATACATTTCAAAAGAGCCGTAAGGCTCTCCTGCAATTATTAGTTGGTAGCTTTGGTCAAGAGAAGAGAATGCATCAATTAGTATATCTAGCCCTTTATACTCTCTAATTAATCCAAAAAAGAGTAATGTTTTTTTGTTGGGGTCTAACTTTAGTTTTTCTTGAGCTACACTTCTTTTCACCTTCTCTCCAAAATGGTTGTAAAGAGGGTGTGGAATAGTTATATAGTTGGCATCTGGTTCTATTGTTAGCAGATCTTTTCCTACAGAAGAAGAGAGTACTACAAAAGCGTGATTGCTTTTTAAGAAGTATTTTGTAAATGGAGTGTCAAAAAACCTTCTCTCGTGAGGGATTACGTTATCTAAAATAGAGATTACTTTCGTCTTCTTAAGCAGGCGCCTACCTACAAAACCTTGAGAGGGTGCAAAAAAAGACATCCAATATCTCATAATAAGCAAATCTGGCTCCCAATCGCTAATGGCTTTTGCTGTTTTGTAATAAGAGATAGGGTTTATGGTGTCTAATATGGGAAGATTTTCAATTTGTATGGCATTGTCTGCCTCTGTAACAAATTGACTTTTCCCAGGAAAGAGGAAGTTTGGGTATTGCCTTGTGAAGTTGAATGCTTTTACTGTATGAGACAAGCCCAGTTCAGTAAATAAATTTGCATTGAACTGGGCAATTCCTCCACGGAAAGGGTAGAAACAAGATAGTAGTGCTATTTTCACCCAATACCTTTTTTACTATTTAGATCTTTGTTTAATGTATTCGTCATTCATAGCCTCAACTACAGAAGAGGTTATGTTAAGTGATTTGTCTCCTTGAATAACAGTGTTGTTGTACCCGCTAGTGCTTAGTATAAGAGAGTATTGCTTCTCTTGGTTCATCTTATCTATATAGGTTTGTAATGCATCAAAAACCCTTCTATTAAGAACTTGCTCCTCTTCTCCTAGCTCCTCTTGTTTTTGCCTAATATAACCTTGTAGCTCTTGTTCTCTTTTTGCTAATTGTTGTTGCTGTGCCTCGGCTTGGGAACGAGTTATAAGGCCTTTTTGGACCTTAGTTTGGAAATCTTTAACATCATTTTCTAAAGTTCTTCCTCTTTTGTTAAGATCATTTTGAATAGTTTGAGCTTTGCTTTCAAATTCGGTTCGAAGATCGTTAAACATATCGTACTGGCTTATTAATGAGTCTATATTAATATAGACTATACCACCAGAGAGAGAAGTATCTCCTTCGGGCATTTCAGTAACAGTATTTACTACTGGTTTAGAGGTGAAATGTAAAATAAACAGAACAATAACAGCTGCTCCAAGAATGGCGTTTGTGATAATTGATGCTTTTTTCATCTTTAATTTTTATTTAGAATGCAAATATAATTAATAATTGTTTAACTGCCTAAGGTATGATTGTATGGTGTTCTCTAAACCTAAATAGATTGACTCACAAATTAAAGCATGCCCTATAGAGACTTCAAGTAATCTTGGTATATTATTGTTAAAATATTTAAGATTTTCTAAATTGAGGTCGTGACCTGCGTTTAACCCAAGCCCAACCTCTTTGGCAGCAATTGCAGCTTTTATATATGGTTCTATCCCTCTCTCTTTTTCTCCTATAGAGTACTGTATTGCATACTCCTCTGTATAAAGCTCTATTCTATCGCATCCAGTTTCGGCGGCGTGTTTAACCATCTCAACATTGGGGTCAAGGAAAATAGAGGTTCTTATTCCTTGGGCTCTAAATATTGAGCAGATCTCTTTTAAAAAACCTTTATGTTTTTTAGTATCCCATCCGCTGTTAGAGGTAATAGCGTCGTGTGCATCTGGTACCAAGGTTACTTGAGCTGGTCTGTTTTCTAAAACAAGCTTTATAAAAGAGTCAATAGGGTTCCCTTCAATATTGAACTCGGTAGTTAGTATAGGTTTTAAATCCCTTACATCTTGATACTTTATGTGTCTTTCATCTGGCCTAGGGTGTACAGTTATTCCTTGTGCTCCCATTCTTTCGCACTCTTTTGCTGCCAAAAGAACATCTGGCAAATTACCCCCCCTTGCATTACGAAGTGTGGCAAATTTGTTTATATTTACGCTTAGTTTTGTCATAATGGATGCAAATTTATTTATTTTTGGCAATTAATACACTTTACTTGTAAGATGAAGATAGCAATTTTTGCCAGAGAAATAGGCGATAAATGGGAAAAAAGATTTTTCGACATTCTTAATGAACTCTCTTCTAGGGAGGCAGAGCTCTCTTACTATGCTCCTTTTTATTTTGCTATAAGTGATAATAACAGAAAGAAAATTCCTAAAGGGAAGTTATTTTCCAGCGATAAAGATCTCTCCCTAGATACAGATATCTTTCTCTGCTTTGGTGGAGATGGTACCTTTTTGGAGTCGTTAACAATAGTAAAAGACAAAAAAATTCCAGTTGCAGGTATAAATTTTGGCAGATTAGGTTTTCTAACTAGTGTAGATTCTGTTTTAGGGAATGAGTGGATAGAGAGGTTGTTTAAAGGAAGTTATAAGATAGAAAAAAGGGTAGTGCTCTCTGTTAGCTCAAAGGCTATTCCTAAGGGCTTCTGCAAATATGCTCTAAACGAGATTTCTATTCAAAGAAAAGACCCCTTTATGCTCTCTGTGCATGTAAAAATAAATGGGATGACTCTTCCTCCATACTGGAGCGACGGTTTGGTATTGTCTAGCCCAACTGGTTCTACTGCCTATTCGCTTAGCGTGGGGGGGCCAATAGCTTTGCCAGGAGTAAAAGCGCTCATTTTAGCCCCAATTGCTTCTCATAATTTAAATGTGAGACCTCTTGTAGTACCAGATAGTTCTACTATAGAGTTTTATGTAGAATCTAGAAGTGGAGAGGCTATTGTAAGTTTAGACAATAGGTCTTTTACAATTCCCACAGGGGAGCTAGTTACTGTTACCATGGCAAAGTTTAATTTGAGGTATCTCTCTTTTTATGGAGACAACTTTATTGGTGCATTAAGAGAGAAGCTTATGTGGGGGGCAGATAAACGAAACTATTAATGATAAATAGATTAAATACTTAGAATGAGTAAAATTCCAAAACATGTCTCCATTATTATGGATGGAAATGGAAGATGGGCAAAACAGAGAGGTTTTGAGAGACTAGAGGGGCATAAGGCGGGAGTAGAGTCTGTAAAGGCTGCTGCCGAGTTTGCTGCCGAAAATAAAATAGATTTCCTTAGTCTTTTTGCTTTCTCAGAAGAGAACTGGACTCGCCCTCAAGATGAGGTCTCTGGTTTAATGGAACTTATGATAGATGCTATAATAGGGGAACGTAAGACGTTGTTGGATAATAATATAAAGTTCTTAGTTATAGGAGATGAAACTCGGCTTTCAGAAACTCTTATAAGCAAAATTTTGGAGCTCAAAAAGATAACTTCGAGTAATACAGGGTTAACTTTAATTGTTTTTTTAAGTTACAGTGGCAAATGGGATATTTTGCAAGCAGTAACTAAGTATCTAGAGAAGGCAAGATCCAGTGAGTTGAATAATAATGAACCTCTTTCTGCAGAGCTTTTCGAGACATTTTTAAGTACTAGAGGTATTCCAGATCCAGATCTGTTAATTAGATCTAGTGGCGAACAGAGGTTAAGTAATTATATGCTTTGGCAATGTGCCTATACCGAATTTTATTTTACAGATGTGCTTTGGCCCGATTTTCGCAAAAATGACTTTAAGAGAGCTCTTGATATCTATTCAGAGAGGGAAAGAAGATATGGTAAGACAGGAGATCAGATTAATAAAATCAAATAAAGGGACATTGGATACAAATAAAAATTTATCTTTGCAGTTTTACAGTCTTAAAGTGCACATGAAATCATTATCGCTGATTATTTTATTATTCGTTCTGTCTTCCTTAAAGGTTGTCACGGCTCAGGATACAACAACAATTAGGAATACAATTGTAGATTATAATAATCCTAAAACATATATTATAGGAGATATTTCTGTAACAGGTATTAAATATCTTGGAGAAGAGCAGATGATATCCCTTACAGGGCTATCTCCAGGAGATGAAATAGTTATCCCAGGAGACGATCTCTCTTCAATTGTTAAAAGAATTTGGGCTCAACGTTTTTTCTCTGACGTTGCTTTCTATATAGATTCATTAGTTCAAGATACAGTTTACTTAAACCTCTATCTTCAGGAGAGGCCACGTGTTTCAAGTTGGGAATTTAATGGTGTAAGAAGTGGAGAAAAAGGAGATTTAGAAGAGAAGTTAAAGCTTCGTAGGGGAAGTGAATTGTCTGATTATGTAATCTCTTCTTCTTCTGAAATAATTAGAAAGTTTTATGTAGAGAAAGGCTTTTTGCAAACGGAGGTATCTGTACGGCAAGAAGATGATACTCTTTTTACTAATACTGTAAAGGTTACTTTTGACGTAGACCGTAAGAGCCGAGTTAAGATTAAGGAGATTAATTTTAATGGGAATAAAAATCTTAAGGAGTCTAAACTTGTCTCGGCAATGAAGAAAACCAACGATATGCGCCTTTTTAATTTTTTTAAAAGTAAAAAATTTAATGAGAAGGAGTATGAGAATGACAAGAAATTAATATTACAAAAATATAGTGAAAATGGTTTCCGTGATGCTAAGATTGTTAAAGACTCAATCTACTATGTAGAGGAGGGAAGGTTAGCAATAGATTTTGAAATTGATGAGGGGAAAAGATACTATTTTAGAGATATCACTTGGACTGGAAACTCAATCTATTCAGAAGAGCAACTCAATAGTGTTTTGAGAATAGGAACAGGAGATATTTACGATGTAGTTTCAATGGAGAAGAGACTCTTTGATGCTCAGGATGGAAATGTTTCAAAAATGTATAGAGACCAAGGCTATCTCTTTTTTAGGGTTCTACCTGTAGAGAAAACCATTGAGGGAGATTCTGTAGATGTAGAGATGAGAATGTTTGAAGGGGAGCCAGCGCTATTTAATAGAATTGTAATAAATGGGAACAATGTAACCAACGAGAAGATAGCCAGAAGGGAGCTTTTTACGCGCCCTGGTTATCTCTTTAGTCAAACCTATTTAGAGAGATCTTTACAAGCACTCTCTGCAATGGGGCATTTCGATCCAGAAAAGCTCATGTCTCCTACTGGTTATAGCATTGTTCCAAACGAGCTTGCAAACACTGTAGATGTAACATATAATGTAGAAGAAAAATCTAACAGTCAGTTTGAAATAGCTGGTGGATGGGGAGGAAATACTTTTGTAGGAACTCTTGGTATAAGTTTTAATAATTTTTCTCTTAGTAAGGTGTTTGACAAAAAGGCTTGGAGGCCTGTACCACTTGGAGATGGGCAACAATTAGCTATTAGATTCCAGACTAATGGAACTTATTATACTGCACTTTCGGCAAGTTTTACCGAGCCTTGGCTTTTTGGAAATAAACCAACATCTTTTACCTTTTCTACTTATTATACGAGGCAAACTAACTCCTATTACTTTTATCAGAACACAGGTCAAAGCATGGAGGTATATGGTTTAGCAGCTGGTATTGGAACAAGGTTAAAGTGGCCAGACAATCAATTTGTGCTGTACAACGAGTTAAGTGTTCAAACTTATAAATTGCAAGATTGGGACTACTATTTCATTTTCAAAGATGGAATTTCTAATAATATAAGTTGGAAAATTAGATTGGCAAGAAACTCTACAGACCAACCTATTTATCCAAGAAGTGGTAGTGATTTTGAGTTGGGACTCCAAATTACACCTCCATACTCTCTGTTTAGATCAAGCGATACAGACTATAAGAGTATGACAGATTCAGAGAGATATAAATGGATTGAGTATCACAAATGGACTTTTAAAGGATCTACATTTAATAAAATTATTGGCGATTTAGTATTGATGACTAGGTTTAATTTTGGTTATCTTGGTTATTTTGACAGAGATTTAGGTTACTCTCCTTTTGAAGGCTATATTTTGGGTGGCGATGGAATGTCTGGCTATAATACTTATGGGTCTGAGACAATTGGTTTGAGAGGATATGCAAACAACTCACTAACCCCTCGTATGAACAATAGTTATGCAGGTAATGTATATGATAAGTTTACTTTAGAGCTAAGGTATCCATTGGTTCTTCAACCTCAGTCTACCATTTATGCATTAGTTTTTCTTGAAGGAGGTAATAGTTGGTCAGATATTAGAGACTTTAACCCTTTCTCAATCAAAAGATCGGCAGGTTTTGGAGTAAGAGTATTACTCCCAGTAGTTGGAATGTTGGGTATAGATTGGGGGTATGGGTTTGACAACTCTGTAGAGGGAACTAAAGGTGGAAGTAACTTCCACTTTGTTATAGGACAGCAGTTTTAATATATTAAAGATATTAATTATGAGAAAAATAGTGATATTTACGGTTTTAATGCTTTCAATGTCGATTGCAGCCGTAGGGCAAACTGTAGGCTTTGTTAATACAGAAACAATCTTAGCAGAAGTTCCTGAATATGTTCAGGCTCAGCAGCAGCTAGAGAGACTTAAGCAGCAGTATGAAATTCAGCTGCAGAACGAGGTTAAGATTATTGAGAATCTTTTTTCTAGGTATCAGAGCCAAAAGTCTGCTTTAGGCGAGATGGAAAGGCAAGCAAGAGAGAATGAGATAATTACTAAGGAGAGAGCTGTAAAAGAGAAGCAACAAGAGATTTTTGGGCAAGAGGGTGTTATGGCAGCAAAGTCTAAGGAGTTAATGGATCCTATTATGGATGTGGTCCAAAAAGCTGTAGACAAAGTTGCTCAAGAGAATGGTTATTTGCTTATTTTGGATTTAGCCTCTTTGCAGGGTGTTATATACAAAGATGCTAAAGTAGATTTAACTCCTTTAGTATTAAAAAAGTTAGGACTATAAGATTAAACTAAATAATAATTATCTATATGAAACATTTATCAAAAATTCTATTAATTCTCTTTGTTTTAGCCTCATCTACGGGTGTTGCGCAAGATCTCAAATTTGGTCATATCAACTCTCAGGAGCTTATTGCATTAATGCCAGAAAGAGACAGTGCTTTAGTTAAGCTAGAAGCTCATGCAGCAGAACTTGAGACCGAACTTCAGGCTCTTCAAACAGAGTTTCAGGTTAAATATAATGAGTATAATCAAAAACAAGCTACTTGGGTGGCTGCAGTATTAGAGAGTAAAACTAAAGAGCTACAAGAGCTAGACGGGCGTATTCAACAGTACCAGCAAACAGCTTCTCAGGAGTATCAGCAACTTCAACAAGCGCTTTTTGCTCCAGTATTAAAAAGAGCAAATGATGTGATTCAAAAAATTGGAAAAGAGAAAGGACTTGTTTACATTTTCGATTTGTCTACTGGCTCTATTCCTTTTGTTAATGAGCAAATTAGTGTAGACGTTTTACCGTTGGCAAAGAGTGAAATGAATATACCTGCAGATAAAAAGCCAATGCAAATGAACCCACAACCTATACAGTAACAGTTTTTTTTATAACTTTGTGTCGCTTCCTAACAGAAGCGACTTTTTTTATTTTGAAAACATCTAAAAATATACCTATTGGAATATTCGATTCCGGTGTTGGAGGTCTCTCCGTTTGGGAAGAGGTAATAAAAATTTTGCCCAATCATAAACTACTCTATTTTGCAGATAACGCCTATTCTCCTTATGGCCCTAGGTCTGTTCAAGAGATTATTGAAAGATCTAAAAAAATATCTGAATTTCTTATAAAAAAAGGAGCAGCAATTATTGTTATAGCATGTAACACTGCCACAGCAGCTGCAATAGACTCATTAAGGAGCACTTTTTCTATCCCTTTTATTGGTATGGAGCCTGCAATAAAGCCTGCCGCCTCACTTACAAAAACTGGTGTGGTTGGCGTTTTGGCAACTAAGGGAACTCTGGGTGGGTCTATATATAATAATACTTTAAGTATGTTTGCATCTAATGTTCAAGTTGTAGAGCAGGTAGGTACTGGTCTTGTTCCTATGGTAGAGTCTGGTAGAGTAGATGGGCCAGAGTTAGATGAGCTACTATTAAAGTATATAACACCTATGGTTGAAAAAGGGGCAGATACTATTGTACTTGGTTGCACTCATTACTCCTTCTTAAAAAAAGCTATTGAAGAAATTGTTGGTGAAAGTGTTACTATTATTGACCCTGCACCTGCAGTGGCTAGGCATCTTTATAAGATAGCAAAAGAGAATAAAATTATTGATTTTAAATCTAGTGAGAGCCTTCTGGGTGTAAACATGTATAAAAGTTGTTACTCTAATACTCAATTCTACTCTTCTGGCCATAATGTTGTATTAAAAGCTGTTGCTAGGGGAGTGCTCTCTCAAATACCAGATGACTGTTTTATGGAGATAAATTTATAAATAAACTAGACTAAACTATTAAAAACTATAAATTATGGAGACCCAGTTATTATTCTATTTTGTACCGTTGGCTTCTATTGTGGCACTTGTTTTTGCTTTCCACTTCTATAAAGAGATGATGAAGGAGAGTGAAGGAACGGATTTAATGAAAGAGATTGCATCTCATGTAAGAAAAGGGGCAATGGCCTACTTAAGACAACAATATAAAGTAGTTATAATTGTAATTGTTGTGCTTAGTATCTTCTTTGCTATTTTAGCTTATGGCTTTGGTGTACAAAACCCATGGGTACCTGGAGCTTTTATTTCAGGTGGTTTCTTTTCTGGCTTGGCTGGTTTTATTGGAATGAAAACGGCTACCTATGCATCTGCAAGAACAGCAAATGCTGCTAAACGTTCTTTAAATAGCGGTTTGAAGTTGGCTTTTCGTTCGGGTGCTGTTATGGGTCTTACTGTTGTAGGTTTGGGTTTACTAGATATATCTGTTTGGTATTTAGTTCTAAATTTTTTCATTGATAGTATATCTGATTCTCAAAGGATGGTAATTATTACCACTACTATGCTTACTTTTGGAATGGGAGCCTCTACACAGGCACTATTTGCTAGAGTTGGTGGTGGAATTTATACTAAGGCAGCAGATGTTGGTGCCGATTTAGTAGGAAAAGTAGAGGCGAATATTCCCGAAGACGACCCACGTAACCCTGCTACAATTGCAGATAATGTTGGTGATAACGTTGGCGACGTAGCTGGTATGGGTGCAGACCTTTACGAATCTTATTGTGGGTCTATACTTGCTACAGCCGCCTTAGGCGCTTCGGCATTTTATGTTAACCCAGCTATGCAAACTAAGGCAGTTTTTGCTCCTATGCTTATAGCTGCTGTTGGGATAATACTCTCTATAATTGGTATTTTCATGGTAAGAACCAATGAGGAGGCTGGTATGAGGGAGTTGTTGAGATCTTTAGGTAGAGGAGTTAACTTTAGCTCTTTATTAGTGGCCATAGCAACTTTTGGAATTTTATATCTACTACAGATAGAGAATTGGTTAGGCATCTCATTCTCTGTGGTAACAGGTCTTGTTGCAGGCATAATTATAGGGCAATCTACTGAGTATTATACCTCTCACTCGTTTAAACCTACTAAACGTATTGCAGAGAGTGGTAAAACTGGGCCGGCTACAGTTATAATAGCGGGAGTTGGAACAGGAATGATCTCTACTGCTATTCCTGTAATTACCATTGCTACAGCTATTATTTTATCTTTCTTATTTGCTACAAATTTTGATGTTGCAAATATGGCCCAAGCTCATAACTTAAGTCTTGGATTATATGGGATTGGAATTGCTGCTGTTGGAATGCTCTCTACATTAGGTATTACATTGGCTACAGATGCATATGGGCCTATAGCAGATAATGCTGGGGGAAATGCTCAAATGAGCAATTTAGAACCACAAGTAAGAGAGAGAACAGATGTGTTAGATGCTCTTGGAAATACCACAGCTGCTACAGGCAAAGGCTTTGCAATTGGTTCTGCAGCACTTACTGCTTTGGCACTTCTTGCCTCATATATAGAAGAGGTAAAAATAGGGTTGGCTCATATTGGGCAACATACTATAGATGTTGCTGGGCGAGTGGTGAATGTTGCCGAGGCTACCATTCCAGATTTCATGGAGTTCTACCAAGTTAATCTAATGAACCCTAGGGTGTTAGTTGGAGTTTTCTTAGGCTCAGTAATGTCTTTTCTCTTTTGTGGGCTTACAATGAATGCTGTTGGTAGAGCTGCAGAGCAAATGGTAGAAGAGGTAAGAAGGCAGTTTAGAGAGATAGTTGGTATTATGGATGGTACTGGTAAACCAGATTATGCAAGGTGTGTAGAGATTTCTACTCGTGGTGCTCAGCGTGAAATGCTCTTTCCATCTCTTTTAGCAATTATTGTACCTGTAGTTGTTGGAGTTGTCTTTGGTGTTGCTGGAGTAATGGGTTTGCTTGTAGGAGGTTTAGGTTCTGGTTTTGTTTTGGCTATTTTTATGGCAAACGCAGGTGGAGCCTGGGATAATGCTAAAAAATATGTAGAGGATGGCAACTTTGGCGGTAAGGGGTCTGAGGTTCATAAAGCAAATGTTGTTGGAGATACTGTTGGAGATCCATTTAAAGATACTTCTGGGCCTTCTCTAAACATACTTATAAAGCTTATGAGTATGGTCTCTATAGTTATGGCCGGTCTTACTGTTGCATTTAGTATTATGTAGTTGTGATCTAAAGTTTCCTACTTAGCTTGGCTTCTCTGCTCATCAGCAGCAACGCAAACTTTGCCAGGAGATGATTACACATAAACATCTAATAGACAAGCATTTAATTTTTATAAATGAGCCCAAAAGGGCTTATTTTCAAAAACTAACTGCCACACTGTAAATAAGTTACGAGTAATCACCTCCTAGGAAATCGTTTGCAACAATATTATAATTGAAATTTTACCAATACACTACTCTATGTTCTAATTATAGGCTAGTTACTGGGTGGGTTAAATTGAAAACTAGGTAAAGTTATAGATAATAAAAAAAGCTGTTGAATAACTTCAACAGCTTTTTTTATTTATTTGGGTATTAGCTATAGGCCTAACTGCTCTTTTATAAATGAGTCCATTTCGTTGCGACCCACTTTTCTCTTTATAATTTTACCATCTTGATCTACAAAAATATTAGCAGGAATAGATGTAACATAATACTCTTTTGAAGGGGCACTATCCCAAAACTTAAGGTCTGAAACTTGTGGCCATGTAAGTTTATCATCTTTAATGGCATCTTTCCAAACTTGTTCGTCTCTATCGAATGAGACACCAAAAATACCAAAGCCATCTTTACTGTACTTTTTATACATCTCAACTAACTTTGGGTTAAAGTTACGGCATGGGCTACACCATCCTGCCCAAAAATCTATCATTGTAATCTTGTTTTTTGGATATACATCTGAAAGAGAAATTGGGTTTCCTTCTGGATCGTTTAGAGTAAAATCGGGTGCTTGCATACCTGGCTGCAGACTCTTCAAAGTGTTTACAGACTCTTTAAGGCTAGCTAAATAGCTGTTGCCAGCAAATTCTGGAAGGGCTTCAAATTTAGCTATTATTGCTTCCATCTCTTCAATTGGGTAACTTTCAACTTTGCTACCTAGTTGCGTAATAGTGAAAAAAGAGGTTGGGTTAGCTGCAAAAAAATCATCTTTAATTACATCCATCTCTTTTTGTGCTTCTTCAAAGCTTTTTAAAATTGCCTCTTTTCTCTCTGATGTTGTCTTTTCATCGTAAAACTCAGATTCTAAATCTTTTAGGTTGTTTTTAGTTTCAATCTCTTTAAGGCTTTTGTTTAGAGCTATTATTAAATCATTGGTAACTCCTCCTGTAACCTCTGCATTGGCCAAGTTGTCTTTTTCTGCTTTAATCTCAATTTTGGAGTTGTCTAGGAAAAGTACAATTCTACCTTCTAAGCCTTCTACAGTAATTGCGTAGTTATCTGGAGTTGCAACATTTCCTTTAAAGATAAATGTACCGTTTTTAAATTCGGCAGTATCTCTGATAGGATCTACTCTTGAGAAGTTAGAAAGATATGCGCTTCCGTTGTTAACTCCTTCTCCAGAAATAGTTCCTTTGATGGTGTAACCATCTTGTTTTGGTGTGCATGCAAATAAAACAGCTGCAACAGCCACTAGTAAAATTTTCTTCATTTGTGTTTCGATTTATTTAGTTGATTGTTCTTTGTTCTCATTAGTAAAAACTTCAGATAGATTGGCATCTTGGTAACTGTTAAGAAACCACTCTTTATACATCATATAGCCCTGAGCATTTTTTAGAGCAGATTCTCCAATTTGTGCAGAACCCTCCTTTACCTTTTTAGCAGGAACCCCAGCATAAACACCAGGCTCTAAAACTTGGTTGCTAAGTACTACTGCACCAGCTGCTATTATAGTGTTATCTGGGATAACAGCATTATCCATTAATATTGCACCCATACCTATTAATACATTGCTCCCCACCTTTGCTCCATGAACAATTGCGTTATGCCCAATTGAAACATCGTCTCCAATATCTACTACAGATTTTTTATGAAGGGTATGAAGTACGGCTCCATCTTGTATGTTTACTCTGTTGCCAACAATAATAGGGTTAACATCTCCTCTTAGAACTGCACCATACCATACACTGCAGTTATCACCAATAGTAACACTGCCCACAATAGCTGCATTTTCTGCTATGAAGCACTCTCTCCCAATTTTGGGAGTAATTCCGTTTAGTTTTTTTATAATTGCCATCTCTCCTTATTAATACAAATATATAAATATATAGACATAAATGTAGCCTTATAACAGAAATTATAGTTGATATGTTTAAAAACGTTCAAATTTATAAATATAATAGAGCTATCTTGGTTATATGAGCAAATGGCACTATATTTGATAATTCATAAGTCTAGGTGTCTCGTATACTTAGCATATTTCGTTATAGGTTGGTTTTTTATATTAATTTAAAATTTATTTAGAAAAACTTTTTAGGATTATAATAATGATTACATTTGTAGATAGTTCTTTATACTAAATAATAACGCACCAGCAAAAAAACAAAAAAACTGTATGCAACACAAAGTTATTGA
The DNA here is from genome assembly GCA_028708215.1 of Bacteroidales bacterium. Classification (GTDB taxonomy): domain Bacteria; phylum Bacteroidota; class Bacteroidia; order Bacteroidales; family UBA932; genus Bact-08. Next base: position 5,525 of record JAQVZL010000004.1, on the reverse strand, counting down.
CACTAAAGAAGTTGTAATTAGATTTACAGGTGATTCAGGCGACGGTATGCAACTTACCGGGACACTTTTTGCAGATGCATCTGCCCTCTATGGCAATGACATCTCTACTTTCCCGGATTTTCCGTCGGAGATACGCGCACCACAAGGAACTGTTGCCGGAGTTTCCGGTTTTCAGGTAAATATTGGAAGCGGAGAGATCCGTACACCAGGAGATTTTTGTGATGTATTAGTAGCAATGAATCCGGCTGCTCTAAAATCTAATGCAAAATGGGCAAAATTGACTGCAACAATTATTCTTGATTCCGACACCTTTGATGAAAAAGGGATTAAAAAAGCGGGGTTTAAAACAGACGATCCTGTAACGGAACTTAAAATTCAAGATAGGCACATTGTTTTTGCTCCAATCACAACTCTTACTAAGGAAAGTCTGAAAGAGAGTGGATTAGACCCTAAGACTATTGCAAGGTCTAAAAATATATTTACTCTTGGTATCTGTTATTATATGTTTAACAGACCAATGGATACTACAGAGGAGTATTTAGATAATAAATTTAAGAAAAAACCAGAAATTGCAGCTGCCAATAAAAAAGCACTAAAAGATGGTTTCAATTATGCTGCTAATATTCATGCAATTCCAAATACATATAGAGTTGCACCAGCAAAACAAGAAAAAGGGACATATAGATATATTAATGGTAACCAAGCAACAGCATGGGGGCTTTTAGCCGCTTCAGAGAAATCTGGCCTTCCTCTATTTTGTGGTTCTTACCCTATTACCCCTGCTACTAGTATTCTTGAAGAACTTGCATTAAGAAAAGATTTAAATGTAAAAACGCTTCAGTGTGAAGATGAGATTGCTGGAATTTGTACATCTATAGGAGCATCGTATGCAGGTAATTTAGCCGTTACAACTACTTCTGGCCCTGGTATTTCTTTAAAATCAGAAGCTTTGGGTCTAGCAATGATAACTGAACTGCCTTTAGTTGTAGTTAATGTGCAAAGAGGGGGGCCCTCTACAGGAATACCTACCAAAACAGAACAGACAGACCTTAATCAAGCATTATACGGGAGAAATGGTGAGTGCCCAATAGCTATTATTGCAGCTCACTCTCCATCTCACTGTTTTGATGCTGCTTTTTATTCGGCAAAATTTGCCTTAGAGCACATGATGCCTGTTATGCTATTGTCTGAGGGTTTTTTAGGAAATGGTTCAGAGCCTTGGAAAATACCTTCTATGAAAGATTATCCAGAGATTCACCCTCCCATTGTAACAGAGGTAGAAGAGACTCCTTTCTGGCCTTTTAAACGTGATCAAGAGAAGTTTGCTAGGCGTTGGGCTCTTCCGGGAACTAAGGGGCTTGAACATAGAGTAGGCGGGCTAGAGAAAAACCCACAAGGCGCTGTTTCATCAGATCCAATTAATCACGAAAAGATGGTAGCAGAGAGAGCAGAGAAAGTTGCTAGAATGGCAAACTACATTCCAGACCAAAAAGTGATTGGAAAAGAGAGCGGAGAGGTTTTAGTAGTTGGTTGGGGAGGTACTTATGGTCATTTATATACTGCTGTGAAGGAGTTGCAAGAAGAGGGAAAGAGCGTTAGCTTAGCCCATTTCGACTTTATTTTCCCGTTGCCAAAAAATAGCTGTGAAATATTTTCAAAGTTTAAGAAGATAATTGTATGTGAGTTAAATAGTGGCCAATTTGCAAACTATTTAAAGGCTCAATATTGTCAATATAAATATCATCAATACAATAAAATTCAGGGACAGCCTTTTATTGTCAAAGAGATTGTAGAAGCTGTAAATGAAATTTTATAAAAAACCCGAAAATTCTAAGGATATGAAATACACTCCACAAGATTTTAAAAGCGACCAAGAGGTAAAATGGTGTCCAGGTTGTGGCGATCATGCTATATTAGCCAGTATTCAAAGGGCTATGCCCGATGTTTGCGAATCTCTTAACTATACAAAAGAGAGATTTGTATTTGTTTCGGGTATTGGATGCTCTTCTCGTTTCCCATACTATATGGATACATACGGCTTTCATGGGATTCATGGGAGAGCCTCTGCAATTGCAACAGGTATAAAAGTAGCTAATCCAACTTTAACTGTATGGCAAATAACTGGCGATGGCGATGCTCTTGCTATTGGCGGGAATCATTTTATTCATGCAATAAGGAGAAATATAGATATAAATATAATACTATTTAACAACCAAATATATGGTCTTACAAAAGGCCAATATTCACCTACGTCAAAACTGGGTATGGTTACAAAAACCTCTCCTTATGGTACAGTTGAGCATCCATTCAATCCCGGAGCTTTAGTGTTAGGCTCTAGAGGGACGTTTTTTGCTAGAAGCTTAGATGTAGATTTGAAAGTTAGCCAAGATATAATGGTACAATCTGCAAAACACGATGGTGCTGCTGTTGTAGAGATGTTAGTAAATTGCATAATTTTTAATGACAAGACACACTCTTTAGTCTCTTCTAAAGATGTTCGTGCCGATAGAACAATAGTTCTTAAACATGGGGAACCTATGATCTATGGTAAAAATAGAGATAAAGGTCTTATCTTAGATGGTTACTCAATTAAATCTGTTGTAATAGGAGAAAACGGAATTAAAGAGAGTGATCTTTTAGTTCACGATGCTCATACAGAAAACCCAGGGATACATTCTATGTTAATAGACATGAAATATCCAGAACTACCTGTAGCTCTAGGTGTTATTAGAGCAGTAAAAGATAAAACTTACGACGATAACGTTCGAGACCAAGTTATAGATGCCAGAGAACATGCACAAATTCACAATGTAGATGAGTTACTACATAGTGGTGCAACTTGGGAGGTAAAATAGATTATAAATTAACATAAATAACATTATAAATTTTTCACATTATGAAAGTAGCTGAAGTTATGGCTTCCCTAGAGAGGAAATATGGCCATGAAAAAGAGTATTTGCAAGCAGTTCATGAAGTTCTTGAATCGATTGAACCAATTTACAATGAGCATCCAGAATTTGAAAAAGCAAAAATTATTGAAAGACTTGTTGAGCCAGATCGTATTTTTACTTTCAGAGTTACTTGGCAAGACGATAATGGAGAGGTTCATACCAATCTAGGTTATAGAGTTCAGTTTAATAACTCAATAGGCCCATACAAAGGTGGGTTCCGTTTTCACCCTTCTGTTAACCCATCTATTCTTAAGTTTTTAGGTTTTGAGCAAACATTTAAAAATGCTCTTACAACACTTCCTATGGGCGGTGGTAAAGGTGGTTCAGACTTTAATGCTAAAGGTAGGTCCGATGCAGAAATTATGCGTTTTTGCCAAGCTTTCATTACTGAGATTTGGCGTCAATTAGGTCCAGATACAGATATACCAGCAGGTGATATAGGTGTTGGAGCTCGCGAAGTTGGTTATATGTATGGTTGGTATAAAAAACTTGCTCGTGAGAACACAGGTGTTCTTACTGGAAAAGGTTCAACTTGGGGAGGCTCTTTAATTCGTCCCGAGGCAACTGGTTTTGGTGGAGTTTATTTTACAAATCATATGCTTGCAACTAAAGGGATAGATATTAAAGGTAAAACTGTAGCTGTTTCTGGTTTTGGAAATGTTGCATGGGGTGCTGCTAAGAAAGCTACTGAATTAGGAGCAAAGGTTATTGCACTTTCAGGCCCAGACGGAGTTATTATAGACCAAGAGGGAATGAATGAAGAAAAAATAGCGTATATGACAGAGCTTCGCGCAACTAATAACGATGTTGTAGCCCCATATGCCGATAAATTCCCTGGTTCTAAATTTATTGCTGGTAAAAAATCTTGGAGTGTTAAAGTAGATATAGCTCTCCCAAGTGCTTTCCAGAATGAGTTAAATGGCGATGACGCAAAAGAGCTTATTGCAAATGGAGTAACATGTGTAGCAGAGATATCTAACATGGGTTGTACTCCAGAGGCTATTGCAGAGTTCCAAAAAGCTAAGATATTATTTGCTCCAGGTAAGGCTGTAAATGCAGGTGGAGTAGCTGTTTCTGGGCTTGAGATGACTCAGAATGCTATGCATTTAAGCTGGACAGCAGAAGAGGTAGATGCAAAACTTAAGCAAATCATGGAAAGTATTCATGAGCAGTGTGTTAAGTTTGGCAAGCAGAGCGACGGCTATATTAACTATGTAAATGGTGCAAACATTGCCGGATTTATGAAAGTTGCCAGAGCTACTCTTGAACAAGGTCTTTGCTAACTCATAGAGCTTAGGTTTCTAGTTTTAAATTGGAAACATTTTTTAGAGAGGTATCGTATATATATATATGGTACCTCTTTTTCTGTGTGTATATTATTATTATCAAAGAAAAAATAACTTTGTTTATTAATTATTATTATTAACTTTGTTTGGGAATTATTCCCTTTAAAATTACTTTTTGTTACTTTTTTCTTTGAAATAGCGTTTTTCTTTATAGTTTTGCTCTTGAAACTTTCAATTTGATAGCATAATGATAACCAAAATACTTAATTTACTAACCAAAACTTTTTTAAATGAAAAAAATTAAACTACTCCTAACAGGCCTATCGCTTGTTTTGGCAGGCATTTTTGCTTTTGGCCAAAATATACAGGTGACAGGGACTGTTACAGATGGTAGCACAGGTGAACCTGTTGCTTATGCATCTATTCAGTTAAAAGGTACTGTAGTTGGGACTGCAACAGATCTTGATGGTAACTTCACCATTAGCGCTCCTGCAAACGGTACTCTTATTTTTACTTTTATTGGGTACACTACACAAGAGGTAGCTATTAATCAAAGAACTAAGATTAATGTAGTTATGACTCCAGATGCTGTGCATCTAGAAGATGTTCTTGTGGTAGCCTATGGTACTGTTAGAAGAGAGGCTAAAACTGGCTCTGTTTCCACATTAGAGAATGCTGTTATAGCAGAAGCTCCAGTTTCTTCGGTTGACAAGATGTTGGCTGGGAAACTCGCAGGAGTCCAGGTAACAGCAGCTACTGGCCAGCCAGGTGCTGCATCTCAAATTCGTATTAGAGGTACTTCCTCTATTAATGCAGGTAGCGCACCTTTATGGGTTGTAGATGGGATTCCAGTTATGACAGGAGACCAATCTTACTTTGCTAATACGGGTAACGCTATCTCTTCAATTAACCCGAGTGATATTGAATCTATTACTGTTCTTAAGGATGCTGCAGCAGCTTCTGTTTACGGATCTCGTGCTGCAAATGGTGTTATTCTTGTTACTACTAAAAGTGGAAAAGAAGGTATTGCAAGATTTAATGTAAGAGCAAAATATGGTATATCTCAGCTATCAAATGACAATGATTATGGCATTATGAGTGGGCCTGAACTACTCTCTTTCCAACGTGATGCAATTGTTAATGCAGGTTTTAATCCAGATGATGCTAATGGAAGATATTACAGACCTATGTCTCTTTTAGATGGTCCTCTAACTAACTGGTATGATCATCTATCAAGGGTTGGTAATATGCAAGAGTTTGAGATTAATGGTTCTGGAGGAACCGAAAG
>JAQVZL010000003.1 GCA_028708215.1 Bacteroidales bacterium | reverse complement strand
GTAAAAACGCCAATTAGTTCTTGGTGGAGACACCAAAAAAAAGAGTTAAATAAACTTTGATATTATATTAAAGTGGTATACTTTTGGATGAGAAATAGTGGTACCCTTTTCGTTAATATAAACATATGTTCTTTGCGAAGTTTCTGAACATCTATATATGCCAATCCCGTAAAACACGCAAAAATGAAGATATCTCTCACGTGTTCTAGTCGCTCAATCTCAAATTCTTTGTCCATTATAGCCTCTAATTCATATTGAGTAAGATAACCTCTGTCTGTCTTCTTAAATTGAATCTTATAGCTTGCAAATGGGTCAGCATTCAACAATCCATTGTTTTTAGCAAGGAGAATAATTTTCTTGAAGAGTCGCATGTATTTGGCAGCTGTGTTAGCACTACATTTACCAATAGTTCGCATATAGGTTTCGAAGTCGAGAATAAACATATTGTTCACCTCCTTGATATTAATATCCGAAATTTTATACTTGAAGGTCATAAACTCATGCAGTCGTCTGCGAGTGAGTTCGTATTTTTCCACAGTATCGGCTACTAAGCCATTTCCAATTAAATTGCGTGCATCTTCATTATGTTTGTCAAATAAATTGAGGAGGGTTTCAAAACTATCATCTAAACCAAGAAAGGAGTTCTTGATTATTTCAGACGTAACTTGTTTGCCACGTTCTTGAAGATCACGATAGATTTGATAGAGGGAGGCTTTCACATTATCAATGAGAGAATTTATCTCATCCACTTCTTTGGCTCGTCCCATTGCCTTGCTTGCTTTCACATCCCAATGCTCTGGTAGGATGTCCATTTTCATGTTGAAGCGCGATTCTTTACCATCAACTGTAATACGGCACATTAAAGGGGTACGACCATCTTTCTTTTGCTTGTCTCTTTTGAGGAAAAAGAGCACTCTAAATGTACTTTTCATAAACTCATTTTGTTAATTGCACTTGAATGCAAAGTTGAACATAAACAATTAAAAATGAGAATTATGCACTACGCCAAATCACGACAACTGGGTGCCAAATTCAGCCAATTCGTACCCCTTTTTTGAAAAATCAAAAGGGGGTACGAATTAGGAAATATATAGAGTCTATTTTTGTCTTTGGAATGTCTTTTGTGGTACGCCACAAAGCATAAAAAAACCCTACAATATGCTGATATTGTAGGGTTTGTCTTAGTTTTGGCTTTTGTTGTCTTAGCCTCTAGCGGTATGGACGGGACTCGAACCCGCGACCCCCTGCGTGACAGGCAGGTATTCTAACCAGCTGAACTACCACACCGTTTGTGTTGTCCCGTTCTGGGAGTGCAAATATACGCTGGTTTTTTATATTTGCAAAATTTATTTACTAATTATAGAAACTTTATTTTATACTTTAAGATTGCTTGAAAAAAGAGAAGTGAACATTGCCATATTTTTTCTCTTTGAAAAATGAAGGGTGCTCTTTGAAATTGAACAGTGCTGGGTGTTCTAAGATAATTATGCCCTCTTTGTTTAGAAGATTTTGTGCGAGTATTTTATCTGGTATGCCGGCAAGCCCTTCTATGTTGTATGGAGGGTCTGCAAATATTATATCAAAAGTAAGGCGACATACTTTAAGAAAGTCAAAAACATTGTGGCGAACAATATTTATTCCTTCTAGTTTTAGTTTGGCAATTGTTGCTTTAATAAAGTTGGAGTGAATATGGTTCATCTCAATTGCTGTGATGTTTGTGCAACCACGTGATGCAAATTCGTAACTAATGCCTCCTGTGCCAGAGAAGAGGTCTAAGACGGTTAATGTATCAAAGCTGTATAGGTTGGTAAGGGTGTTAAATAGCCCCTCTTTTGCAAAGTCTGTAGTTGGCCTTGCATTGAAGTTCTTGGGAGGTGTTATGTACCTTCCTTTATGTTCCCCTCCAATAATTCTCATTGTTAAACTTTAAACATTAGTGTAGAGTATTTTAATTCTGCTACAGAGTTTGGTAGTGGAATCTCTGGATTTCTAAAGTACTTTACTTTAGAGAAGTATTTTGCGATGTCGTATACTTCAAGATCTTTTATGGAGCCACTAATATATACTGTTGTCTGTTCTGGATTGAATTGAATCTCTTTTAATACTAGAAGAAGAAAGTATAGACCAGAGTTGAAGTGTTTAGTTGGGTAGGAGTTACAGTGAATAATTCTTTCTCCTTCTGCCGCTATAATAATAGTACTCCCTTTTTGATAGCGAAAAAAAAGCTTATTGTACTCTTTGTATAGTGGAAGATAGTTTAAGTATGTAAATACAGATGGGTAGAGATTGAATGTTGGCTGGTATTTTTTTACAATATTTAGAAAAGTGCTATTTATGGCGAAAATAAGTATCATCTCTTCTTGAGGTAATTTTTTAATATTAATCTCTTCTAACTCATCTAAAGTGAAAAGTTTTTCCATTACCTGTAGCTCTTTTCCATGCTTATGTAGCTTTTCTGGTATAGCTGTGAATTTTTCTGTCCCAAATATTAAATCTACTCTTTTGTATTCACTTGTGAGTAGGGGCATGGAGTTGAAAAGGGCTTCGCTTTTTTTTGAAAATAATTCCATCTCTTCTCTCTCCATTATAAATTGGGATTGATAAAGAAAGAGGAGTTTGTTTAGCTGTTCATCTATAACTGAAAAAGAAAATCCATTCAAATCAGCTTGAATGGATAATCTATAATCAGTTGTCTTTTCCAGCTGAGGCTGATTATTGACAATAGTAGACATAATTTTTACTCCCAGTTTCCTGCGTTGTTGTTTGGCGCATCTATGCTTCCTACTCTAAGCCCAGGATAGCGACCTGCCATCTCTCTGTCTGAATTTAAGTTTACTATTAGTTGTCTTTCTAGACCTTGAAGAAGGTAATCGTAAGGAGCAGAAGCCTCAAATAGGGGAACGTCTACACCAGAAACCTTGGCTATTATAGCTGTCATATTCATCTTTTTACCACCACTAAATGGTATATAGGCAATAGAGTCAATAACAAACCCAGCTCTTTCAAGGAGAGTGTCTTTTACTGGAATAGAGATAGTATCACGGTAAACTCTGTTTTCTGCAACCGCAGCAGAGTCGTCCATAGAACCTACTTGTTTAACAATGGTAATTTCTCCGTTGTGGTAGAAATCAATAAGAGAATCCATCTCTCCAGTGAATATATTATACTTAGACTTGTAGGCAACTTGAAGAGTACGTATGTCTTTAAGCCTTTCAATACATACTGCTTCTCTGAACCTTCTCTCTTTTTCAAAAACCACAGGTTCTTGAATGCTACTGTAAATAAGATAGCCTAAAACTACTGCTATTACTGGCAGGACAACAAAAATTAAGATCTTTTTCATTGGTATAATAATAATTTATAATAATCTCTCTAGTAAAATAGGTTTTACTCAATAAGTTCTACAAAAGTAAAATAAATATTTAGACCTCGCAATATATTTTCCTATTTTTGCCCTAATTATTGCGATATGGGAAGATATATAAAAAAGATAGAGGTAGAAAAGTTTCAAGATATTTTAGACAGGACGCATAATGCCTTAATAATTAGCCACTTAAATCCAGATGGAGACGCTATTGGCTCTTCTATGGCAATGTATAATTATTTAGATGGCTTAGGAATCAATTGTTCTGTAGTTCTCCCAAGTAGTTATCCAGACTATTTAGGTTTTTTAGATAATAAAAATCCAATAAAAATTTTCACTAAAGACTCTAAAGCTATTCTAGATATCATTAATAGTGCCGATTTAGTGATTGCTTTGGATTTTAACCAGTTAAAGAGGGTAGATGAGTTGGAGACTCATATTGCAAATTCAAGCGCTACAAAAGTGTTAATAGACCACCACCCTTTTCCAGTGCGAGAGTCTTTCGATTTGGTTATTTCTAATACAGAAGTCTCTTCTACTTGTGAGTTGCTTTTTTGGTTGTTTAATCTAATGCAAGAGCCAGAGAAAGAGGTTGTAGAATCTAGTAATGTGCTTTTAGATTGTGGTGTTAGGTTTAATCTCTCTTTAGATATAGCAGAGCCTCTTTATGTTGGTATGATGACAGATACCAACAATTTTGCTAACTCTGTTAGTAGTGATACTTTGTTAATGGCTTCGCGTTTAATTGATTTGGGAGTAGATAAAGAGAAGTTGCAAAATCTTGTATTTGGAGGTTTTAGTGAGAATAGGATGAGACTTATGGGTCATATGTTATTGAATAGAATGGTGGTTCTAGAGAAGTATAATGCTGGTTTTATTCTATTTTCGAAAGAAGATCAGGAGCGCTTTAATTATAATGTAGGAGATTCCGAGGGTTTTGTTAATTTACCGCTCAATATTCAGGGAGTGTTTTTAAGCGCCTTATTTACAGAAAAAGAGGGTGAGATTAGGGTTTCGCTCCGTTCTACGAATGATTTTTCTGTAAATAAATTCTCTAAACTTCATTTTAATGGAGGCGGACACGAGAGGGCTGCTGGTGGTAGGTTAAATATAAAGTTCGATGAGGTTGCAGACTATTTTGAAAAAGCTCTTGAGCAGAGCTACCAGAATTGTATTTGTGATAACCTATGTAAAGACAATTTAAAAAGCGAGTGATGATTCAAGAAGTAATTAAACTTAAAAATTATTGGTTAATTGTACTCTTATCTATTGTTACTGTTTCTTGTGCTCAGCAAGATTTAGATAATATTACTACTCAGCAAGAGACTGAAATAGAGGAGTATGTTAAAGATCTTGGCGCTTTAGAGGTAGTGGTGAATAATGGAGTGTGGAGGGCTGTGATGGAGAGAGGAGAAGAGGGAGAAGAGAATAAGGTTGCCAAAGGAGACTCAATAGTCTTTAATTATGCTGGCTATGTTTTTCGTAGTGGCAAAGGGAATTTATATGATACAAATGTTTTTAGCTTGGCCGAGACTTTAGGGACAACTCAAGATTACAACTATTTTGTACCCAGAGAGGGTATAGTTGGAAAGGGGAGACTTATTTCTGGTTTAGATATTGGTCTTATTGGTGCTCAAGTTGGAGAAAGATGTTATGTTATTTTTAGTTCAAGGCATGGTTTTGGTAACATTCAAACGGGAATGATTCCTAAAATGTCTCCATTATTAATAGAGGTTTGGATTTTAGCGGTTAAAAAGAACTAATTTTTTATAACTTTGCGTGTTCAATTTCAAAGAAACAGTATAAAAGAATGAATTTTAAACTAAGTTTAAAGAGAGTACTAATATTTGCAGCTACTGCAGTTGTTATTTTATCTTGTGCGAAAGATGCTAAAAGAGATGAAGATGCAGCAGAGAGAAGAGTCCTTTCGGCTCATATAAAGTCTGTATATAAAGATAGTATTAAACCCCTTTCTAGTGGAGCATATTTAATTACCAATAAAAAGGGTAGTGGTAAAAAGATTGAGGAGAATAGTTCTGTATTTATAAGATATTCTGTATTAGATCTTAATTATGTATATAAGCAGACTAATATAAAAGAGATAGCAAAGAATGTAGGTGGTTTTTCTTACGCTTCTTATTTTGGACCTTCTCTATTTGAGTTGGGAAACTATTCAATGATGGTTGGATTGGAAGAGGCTTTTATGAAGTTAAATGAGGGTAGTGTTGCTAGAATTATTATCCCTTCTTGGGCTTCTAAATTGAATTATGAAGGGGCAGAAAAGCGATTGTCTAGCCCAGAGGTTTATGATGTAGAGATAGTTAAGGTTGTTGATGATTATGCTCTTTATGAGATAGATACACTTCAGAAATTTAGTGATCTTAATTACCAAGGGTTAGATTCATTAAAACGTGGATTCTATTTTAAATCTTTAAAGGAGGGTGAGGGCGATTCTGTTAAAGTTGATAGTAAAATCTCTTACAACTATGTGGGGCGTCTATTAGATGGGTTTGTATTTGATACAAATATAGAAGATACTGCTAGAAAATATAAGATTTATAATCCCGAGAAAGATTACTCTCCAGTGAGACATGTAGTTAAAGAGGTAGGAGTAGAGAATAGAAGCGATGAAGCTTCGGTTGTAGATGGTTTTGGCTTGGCACTATTAGAGATGAAGTATGGTGGGAAGGCTGTTACTTTCTTTAGTAGTGATTTGGGTTATGGTACTACTTCTCAACCTTTTGGTAGAAAGCAGCAGCTCTATTTTTATATTGAGGTGTTAGAAGAGTAGAGTTTCTTGTCTAGGACTAAAGTTTCCCACTTTGCTTCCCATAATAATGATTATTTTATTTATGAAATTTCATATAACGCTGTTGGCTATTAGCTGCTGGTGAGCAGAGCAGAGCAAAGCAAAGCAAACTACCACACTGTAAATAAGTTATGAGTAATCATCTTCTAGGGAAAAATCAGATGAATTATCAGATGAATTATCAGATAGAATGTTTTGGGCAATATTATAACTAAAATTTTACCAATACTCATACTTATAACAATACTCTATGTTCTAATTATATGTTAGTTACAGGGTGGGAAACTTTAGTTATAGTCTCTATGGTGAGTTTTTGTAAGTAGTTGGTAGAAGTGAAATAAAAAAAGACCTTGGAGTTTTGCTCAAGGTCTTTTTTATTAGTACTTATGTGGTGTTATCTATAGTCCTATGTGGTGGTAGTGTGGGCCAAATCTTTCGAATGCTGCTTTTTCTAGCGATTCGCGGTGATCTGGGTGAGCTATGCTTGTTAGTAGGCGTGCTCTCTCTTGGAGGGATTTACCATATAGGTTTACAGCACCATGTTCTGTCACAAACCAGTGGATGTGGTTTCTGGTTGTTACTACTCCAGCTCCAAGGTTAAGTACGGGTGCTATTTTGCTTATTCCTTTTTTAGTTACAGATGGCATTGCAATTATTGCTTTTCCCCCTTGTGATTGAGATGCTCCGTAGATGAAGTCTACTTGACCTCCTACGCCTGAGTAGTGTTTTGTTCCTATGGAATCTGCACATACTTGGCCTGTTAAATCTATTTGTAATGCAGAGTTAATGGCTGTTACTTTAGGGTTTTTTGCAATAATGAATGGGTCGTTGGTATAGCCTACATCTTGCATAAGTACCATTGGGTTATCGTCTATAAAATCGTAAACTTTTTGTGAGCCCATTAAAAAGGTTGCTACCAGCTTGCCTTTATCTATTGCTTTGTTGGCTCCGTTTATTACTCCGCTCTCTACAAGTGGTAATACTCCATCGGCAAACATTTCTGTGTGAATACCTAGGTTTTTGTGATTACCTAATTGAGCAAGAACTGCGTTTGGTATTGCTCCAATACCCATTTGAAGGTTAGCTCCGTCTTCTATTAATGCTGCACAGTTTCTTCCTATGGCGCATTCAATTTCGTCTGGGTCTGCAAAGTGTGCTGGCTCTAGTGGAGTGTTATCTTCTACAAAGATATCTATCATGCTTAATGGAATCATGGCGTCTCCCCATGCTCTTGGTACGTTCTTGTTAACTACTGCTATTACATAGTCTGCAGTTTCTATTGCTGCGAGTGTTGCATCTACAGATGTTCCTAAAGAGACAAACCCGTGATTGTCTGGTGTAGATACTTGCATCATAGCAACATTGCATGGTAGAGTGCCGCTTCTATATAGTTTTTGAGTTTCGCTTAAAAATATTGGAATATAATCTGCATAGCCTGCTTGAACGCTTTTGCGTACATTACTTCCAACGAAAAAGGCTTGGTGGAAAAAGATTCCTTCAAACTTTGGATTGGCGTAAGGTGCTTCTCCCTCTGTGTGTAAGTGATGTATTCTCACATCTTTAAACTCTTTATTCTCTCCTCTTTCTACTAAAGCATTAATGAGAATTTGTGGAGCACTTGCTACACTGCTCAGGTGAATATGGTCACCAGATTTTACTACCTTAACAGCCTCTTGGGCACTAACAAATTTTAGATTTTTACGCATGATAATTACTTGATAATTAGTTATATTAATCTTTTTTAATCTTAAAATGAACGGCTGCAAATCTATTAAATTTTTTTATCTTTGCATAATTTGAAACCTTCAGATGAATATTGTAACAATAACAAGCGACTGGAACAAAGGTGATTATTACATGGGTGCTCTTAAAGGAGCGCTCTATTGTTTATCTTCAAATTTACGTGTGGTTGAGATTGCAAATTCTGTTCCGAGTTTTGATGTTTTGCAGGAGATTTTCATATTAAGGTCTACTTTCGCTAGTTTTCCTGTAGCTTCTATCCATTTGTTGGGTGTAATGAGTGAACCTACTCTTGATTCTCCTATGGTTATTGTTTTTTATAATGGTCATTATTTTATTGGAGTTAATGATGGCAGGTTCTCTCTCTTATTTGATTCTGTACCTGCTATCTGTTTTGAGATTCTTGAGTGGGAGCAGTTCTCTCATTCAACTTTTAGTGCGTTAGACTTTTTTGTTAGGGGGGTAGATATTATACTTAACAATAAATTTGAGAGTTGTACTAAAGCCTCGGCACCTAAAAAAGAGCATAAGGCGCAGGTTGTGCATAATTTAGATAGTATTGTGGGGAGGGTAGTTTATTGCGACTCTTTTGGAAATGCAGTTACAAATATTGAGAGGGAGCTATTTGACTCAATTGGTGGTGGGAGGGAGTTTACAATATTTGTTCGTGGCCCTTATTTGAAGATAAAAAAGATATCTGATGGTTATTTTGATAGCTACCCGGGTGAAGTAATAGCTCTGTTTAACTCTTTGGGCTATTTAGAGCTGGCTGTGAATTTGGGTGATATTACTACTTTAGAGAATTTGAATAGCTCTTCTGAGGTGAGGGTGAGGTTTTCTCCCTTGAATCTTTAGAGAAAAATAGATAAAATCTGGTGAATATGAATAGAGATAAGGCAGTTGAAAGTTTTAATAAGTTGTTGGATGTGATGGATCGTTTGAGGGAGGAGTGCCCGTGGGATAGAGAGCAGACAAATGAATCTTTGCGTTCGTTAACTATTGAAGAGACTTATGAGTTGAGTGAAGCTATTTTAAATAAAGATAGTTTTAATATTAGTAAAGAGTTGGGAGACTTGCTTTTGCATATTGTTTTCTATGCTAAAATTGGGGAAGAGAAGGGGGAGTTCGATATTTCTGTTGTTATGGAGAGGCTTTGTGATAAGCTTATATTTAGGCATCCGCATGTTTTTTCTTCTACCGAGGTAGATGGTACAGGCGATGTTGTTAAGAATTGGGAACAGCTTAAGGGTAAAGAGAAAAATGGAAATAGATCTCTGCTTGCTGGTGTGCCTGCCTCTTTGCCCTCTTTGGTAAAGGCATACCGTATTCAAGATAAGGCTAGAGCTGTTGGTTTTGATTGGGAGAAGAGAGAGCAGGTTTGGGACAAGGTAAAAGAGGAGCTTGCCGAGTTTGAGCAGGAGCTGAAAGAGAGGGGTGCTCAAAGTGCCGTGGAGCAGGAGTTTGGAGATTTACTTTTCTCTTTGGTTAATGTTGCTAGGCTATATGATATAGACCCCGATAGTGCTTTAGAGATGACAAATAAGAAGTTTGTTAGTAGGTTTAATTATTTGGAAAAGAGGGTTAAAGAGAGTGGGAGATTGCTTAAAGAGCTTACTCTTGAACAGATGGATAGTTTGTGGAATGAGGCTAAAGGAGGGGGTAATGGAGAGTGAGTATAGTGTACCTGAGTGGCTAAGTAGAGGTGAGCTATTATTGGGTTCAGAGACTTTAAGGTTTTTTAAAAACTCTACTGTAGCTATTATTGGTTTGGGGGGTGTTGGAGCTTACGCTGCAGAAATGGTGGTTAGGGCTGGAGTAGGTAATGTTGTAATTTTAGATTCAGATGTGGTTACTATTACTAATAAAAACCGGCAGTTGCTAGCTTTAGATAGTAATATGAATAGGTCTAAATCTCTTTTGATGGAGAGTAGGCTTATGGAGATAAATCCAGATTTAACTCTGCATAGAGTTGAGGCTTATTTGAAAGAAGAGAATGTCTCTTCTCTTTTAGATAGATTTAAGATTGATTATGTGATAGATGCAATAGATACGCTATCGCCTAAGATTGCATTAATTCAATATGCTGTTGCCAATGGTATACCTTTGGTGAGCTCTATGGGAGCAGGGGCTAAAATAGATGCAACTAAGATACGGGTTAAAGATCTCTCTAAATCTTTTAACTGTCCTTTGGCTTATATGTTAAGGAAGAGGTTGCGTAAGCTTGGGATTTCTAAAGGCTTTAAGGTGGTTTTCTCTGAGGAGCTCCCTAATACCAATGCTATTATTGCAGTTGAGGAGCAGAATAAGAAGTCACAGGTTGGGACTATATCTTATATGCCTGCTGTTTTTGGCTGTATAGCCGCTCAAACAGCTTTGGAATATCTAATAGATTGTGCTTCTAGTCTTTCTACTACTTGAAGTAAAGAGGGGTAAATTTCAATTATTTTGTATATTTGTAAGCATTATTTAAATCTAATAGGTAGAATTAATGGGATTTAAGATAAAAGAGGTTGTAACCTCGGCAGAGATTAAAAAGTTTATAAAATTCCCTCATAAACTTTATAGTTCAAATAAACAGTATGTTCCAGTTCTTGATTCAGATGAGTTTAAGGTGCTTACATCTAGTCCTTCTTTGGAGTATTGTAAAATAAAGATGTGGGTAGCAGTTTCGCAAGAGGGTGAAATTGTTGGAAGAATTGCTGGTATTTATAACCCTCGTTCAAACGAGGTCCATAATGAAAAACGGGTGCGCTTTGGCTGGTTCGATTTTATTGAAGATAAAGAGGTGGCCAGTGCTCTACTGCAAAAGGTAGAGGAGTGGGGGAGGGAGCTAGGTATGAAAGAGATGCATGGCCCCTTGGGTTATAATACTTGGAACCGTCAAGGGATGCTCACAGAGGGTTTCGATAATATCCCTCCAATAAATTGCCTTTATAACTATGCCTATTATCCTCGTATTATGGAGGAGTTGGGAGTTGGGAAGCAGGTAGATTGGGTACAGGTTAAGATAGAGGCAAATGCTGGTGTTCCAGATAAGCTTAGGCGAATTAATCAAATGCTTCTAGAAAAATATAAGTTACGAATTATTGATATTAAAGAGATTAAAGAGAACCCTAAACTTTTAGATAGTTTCTTTAAGAGTTATAATGAGAGTTTTAAAGAGATAGATAATTTTATTCCTTTAAACCAGAGTGAGGCAGACCAAATTGTTAAAGAGTATTTCCCTAAGTTAAGGGAGGAGCTTACCTCAATTATAGTAGATCAAGATAACAATATTGCGGCGTTTGGTGTCTGTTTCCCTAATTTGTCAAAATCTTTCCAAAAGGCAAAAGGGAAGCTATTTCCTTTTGGTATGTTCCATATTATGAAGGAGTTTAAGAATTACGATACCATAGACCTTATGATTCTGGGTGCTGCTCCTGCGTGGCAGAATAAGGGTATCTCATCTATCTACCACACTCATATTGCAACCAATTTAGAGAGGGGAAGAATAAAATATGCTATTTCAAACCCCCAAGCCGAAGACAATTCGGCCTATAAGGTTTGGAGTAGATATTCATTTGAGCCCTACATGCGAAGAAGGTGTTATCTTAAAAATATTGAAAAATAAATATTGAAAAATTATGTTGTTGAGTGCTATTTGCTCTATTGTAGAAGGAACTGTAATCTGTGGAGATTTAAGGCTTAATGAAGAAGTGACTCATGCATTTTCTTCTGATTTAATGAGTGATGTTCTCACACTGAAAAGAGATAACTTCTTATTAATTACTGGGTTGTCTAATGCTCAATCTATTAGAACGGCAGAGATGTCAGATGCTCCTTATATTCTGCTTTGCCGTGGTAAAACAGTCTCTAAAGAGATGATTGAATTGGCAAATGAGAATAATATTGCTATTATCTCTAGCCCTTTCTCTATGTTTAAATGCTCTGGGCTTTTATATAATGCTGGTTTAAACCCAGTCTATTAATATGTATTTCGAATATAAAGTAGTAGGTGGAGACTTTACAATTGCAGGAGTTGCCTCTTCGCAAGTTAAAAAAACCCTTAAGCAGTTGGGGATAGACTCTTCAATTATAAAAAGGGTTGTAGTTGCTTTATATGAGGCCGAGGTAAATGTTGTAGCACATGCCTATGAGGGAGTTATATATGTAGATATTAAAGGTGACGGGATTAAACTTAAGGTAGAAGACAAGGGGCCAGGAATTCCAGATGTTTCATTAGCTATGACCAAGGGGTTTTCTACAGCTTCCTCATCTGTGAGAGAGATGGGTTTTGGGGCTGGCATGGGATTGCCAAATATTAGTGATAATGCAGATTCATTTAGAATTGAGACAGTTGTAGATAAAGGGACTACATTGCATATTGAGATAAAATTTCATTAACTTTACATTATGCAAGTTGAACTGATATATAATAGAGCTTTACATATATCTAGAGATATTTGTATTGGTTGTTCTCATTGTATAAAGGTTTGCCCTACCGAGGCTTTAAGGGTTTCTGGTGGTAAAGCGGGAATTCATGCAGATTGGTGTATAGATTGTGGAGAGTGTTATAGAGTTTGTCCTACCAGAGCAATAAGAGTAATGGACGACGATTTTAAAGATATCTTCAAATTTAAACACCGAGTGCTTCTTGTGCCCTCTATCTTTTTTGCTCAGTTCGAAGATGCTGTAAGTAGAAAAACTATTTACGATATAATTGGAGAGTTAGGTTTTACCGAGGTTTGTGCAGTAGAGCAGAGTATAGATACGCTTATAGATGAGATAAACCACTATGTAAAACGTGCCCAAGAGCCAGTGATCTCTTCTTTCTGCCCAGCTGTTGTTAGATTAATTCAGGTGCGCTTCCCCTCTTTGATAGATAATATAATGAAGCTTTTACCTCCAATAGAGATTACTGCTCAATACTATAAAAAACGTTTTGAGCGAGACTCTATAGATGAAAGAGATTATGGAATTTTTTATTTAACGCCTTGTATAGGAAAGATAGCTGCAGTTAAATCTCCCGTTGGAGGGTACACCTCTCCAATAAACGGAGTAATTAATATGGATTTTTTCTTTAACAAAGTCTATTTAGCATATAAGCAGAAGGTTCCAATTACAACCTCTATTCGTGTGAATAGTGCAATCTCTTCTAAAGGGGTTCTTTACCCTACTACAGGTGGGGAGTCTAAACATGTAGAGGGTAATACTCTAGCAATTGATGGCATGAACAATGTTATAGATTTTTTAGAAAAGTTAGAGAATGAAGAGATTAAAAATGTAGATTTTTTGGAGATAAGGGCTTGTGACGAATCTTGTGCGGGAGGTATTCTCTGTTATAGAAATAGATTTTTAGCAGCACAAACTCTTAGAGAATTTGCAGCACAAATGCCAGATAAACATCATCTTATTCACGATTATAAATATACATGTTCTGCTATTGTTCATATGGATAAAATAGAGCCACGCTCTATGGTTAAGTATGATAGAAACATAGATATTGCAATTGAGAAGATGGAAAATGCTAGACGGTTAAAAAAGCTGTTACCAGGAATAGATTGTGGAGCTTGTGGAGCCCCTAGTTGCGAGGCTCTTGCAGAGGACATTGTTAGAGGGCAGGCTAAAGTTAACGACTGTATCTTCTTAAGAACAATTCTTGAAAAAAGAGGCGAGATATCTATAGAGGAGGCAATAGAGATAATGGAATCTATTTGGGGAGCCGAAAGATTTAATAATTAAATTGGTTGATCTTATATAAGTATGAAATTAAAGGAAATTAAAGAAAAATTAGATCTTAAAGTCTTTTCGGGGGAGTCTGAATTAGACAAAGAGGTAATTGGAGGTTATACTTCAGATCTACTCTCAGATGTAATGGGGCATGCAAATGAGGGGCAGCTTTGGATTACTTTGCAGACACACAAAAATGTTATGGGTGTAGCTTCACTTAAAGATTTGGCAGGCATTATATTAGTAAAGGGTTTTACCCCAGATGCCGATACTGTTGCTTTATCGAAGAGCGAGGGTATACCAATTTTGGGTACAGAGATGGAGGCTTTTGAGTTGTCTGGTAAGCTCTATAACCTTCTTAATTGAGGGCCGATCTTCATATTCACACAGTTTTATCGCCTTGCGGAGATATAGAGATGTCTCCATTAGCTATTATTAACAGAGCCAAAGAGAGGTCTTTAGATATAATAGGGGTGACAGATCATAATTCAACACTTATGGCTCCTATTATAAAAGAGATAGGAGAGAGAGAGGGGGTATATGTTCTTTGTGGTGCCGAGGTTACTACTATTGAAGAGGTTCATATACTAGCCTTTGTAGATGGTAGTAAAGCTCTTACCCAGCTGCAGGAGTACCTGAATAGATATCTTATGAAAGTTCCCAATAACCCAGATATATTTGGATATCAACTAGTTGTAAATGAAAGCGAAGAGGTGCTTTACCAAGAAGAGAACCTTTTGATTGGTGCAATTGAGCAGAGTTTAGATGAGGTAGAGAGGTTTGTTCACTCTTTGGGTGGGATTTTTATTCCTGCTCATATAGATAAGGCCTCTAATTCACTGTTGAGTCAATTGGGGTTTTTACCTCCAGATTTGAGTGTAGATGCTCTTGAATTTTCTGCAAATTGTAAAGTAGATTCGTTTATAAAAAATAATGCATATCTTATAGGGAATAGTTTCATTTGCTCTTCAGATGCTCATTATATAGAAGATGTTGGGAGGTGCTCAACATTATTAGAGATGAACAGTATCTCTTTTGAGTCTATAAAAGAGGCAGTTAAAAGAAGTGGGTTAGAAAATTTGATTTTAACATGAACGATTTATCTTTACATATAATAGATATAATACAAAACTCTCTATCTGCTGGAGCATCTCTAATTAAGCTTACAATTAAAGAGAAGAGTTCAGAGAACCTTCTCTTTATAGAGATTGAAGATAATGGTAAGGGTATGAGTCAACAGCAAATTAGTAAATTAGACGATCCGTTTTTTACCTCTCGTACAACAAGAAGGGTAGGTATGGGTATTCCTCTCTTTAGAGATTCTGCTAGGCAAAGTGGAGGTTCTTTAGTTGTTACATCTGAACTAGGAAAAGGGACTAAGGTTACTGCTACCTTTGAGCTAAATAATATAGACTGTCCTCCGCTAGGAGAGATAGCAAACAGTTTTGTGCTTATGGTTAGTGCAAACCCCAATGTAAATTTCTTGTTCAAATATTTTGTTGAAGAGAGTGAATATGTTTTTGATACGGTTGAGGTGAATGAGGTTTTAGATGGACTCCCAATTAATTCTCCTTCTGTTATAAGAATGCTAACAGAGATGATAGATGCAAATATAGAAGATTTAAAGAGAGAGGGAGCAGCAAACAGGAGTAATTAAAAATTTTATTAGAAGTAGAAATCATTAATAAGAGGAAAAAGATAATATGAGTAAAGCTAGAATGAATATTGTGATGTTAACAGGTGCTGGAGTTAGTGCCGATAGTGGGGTTGAGACTTTTCGTGCTTCAGATGGTTTGTGGGCAAAGCATAATATTGAAGATGTTTGTACACCAGAGGCTTTGGAGAGAAACCCCAAGTTGGTTTTAGATTTTTATAATGAACGTCGTAGGCAGTTAAAGAGTGTTAAGCCAAATGCTGGGCATTATGCTGCGGCTAAGTTGGAAGAGGTTTTTAATGTAGAGGTTATAACCCAGAATGTAGATAACTTACATGAAAGGGCTGGCTCTACAAAGGTTCTACACCTTCATGGGGAGTTATTAAAATGCAGAAGTATGAAAGATCCTTCTTATATTTGCACTACCGAAGATGATGTTAGTATTGGAGATCTATGCCCTAATGGTGGGCAATTAAGGCCTCATATTGTTTTCTTTGGAGAGCAAGTGCCCATGTTAGAAACAGCAGCTAAGATTGTTAGTAAGGCCAATATTGTAATTGTTGCTGGAACATCTTTAGCAGTATACCCGGCTGCAGGTTTAGTGGGGTATGCGCCAGAGAGTGCAGAGATTTATGTTTTGGACCCTGCTGCAGTAAATGTTGGAGGAGAGCGAGTTACTTATATGAGAGAGAGATTTGCTTTGGCTATGCCTAAGTTAGTAGATATTTTGTTTGAAAAATATAGAGATAAATAGCAATAATTTTATGGTTTATTGTTTTATTTAATTAAATTTATTTTTTTGTAAGAATTATTGTTTTGACTATAAAAACCAAACCATTTTAATTATGAAAAAAATCAAATCCCTTGACGATTTGCGCAAGATGAAGCGAGAGCTCGAACATGGAATGAATATTCGTGAGAAGAGCAATTCGCCGGAGTCTCTTGTTCAGATACGTGTGGCAATGGCTACTTGCGGAATTGCAGCTGGCGCCAGAACGGTAATGAACGCTCTAATAGAGAAGATAGAGAAAGAAAAAGTTCCTGCTGTGGTAACTCAGGGTGGGTGCATGGGCTATTGTTATGCAGAACCTACAATTGAAGTTAAGATTCCTGGCAAAGATCCGGTAGTCTTTGGCAATGTAGATGAAAAAGTAGCTGCAGAGATAGTTGACAAGTACATTAAAAACGGTGAACTTATTGACGGAATTATTCCAACAAACTATCAAACTATTAATGAGAAAAAGTAGAGTTTATGGCACATTATAAGATGCATTTACTAGTTTGTGGAGGTACGGGATGCCGAGCTTCACAAAGTGATAAGATTGTTGAAAATCTTACTGCAGAAATTGAAAAATTGGGACTTGAAAACGATGCTCAGGTAGTTACAACTGGCTGTTTTGGATTCTGTGAAAAAGGGCCCATTGTAAAGGTTGTTCCTGATAATACTTTTTATACACAGGTAAAATTGGAAGATTGCGCCGAGATTGTAAAAGAGCATGTACTTAAGGGAAGAAAAGTAAAAAGGCTTCTTTATGAAGATCCTGAAACAAAAAAACATATAGAGGATTCTAAGCATATGGGCTTCTATCAGAAACAGCTTAGAATTGCTTTAAGAAATTGCGGGTTTATAGATCCAGAAAATATAGATGAGTATATAGCTCGCGAAGGATATGCTGCTATAGCAAAAATTTTAGAAGAGATGACCCCTCAGGAGGCGATAGATGTTCTTAAGAAATCTGGCCTTCGTGGTAGAGGTGGAGGTGGTTTCCCTACTGGTCTTAAGTGGGAGTTTGCTTCTAAAAACATGGCAGATCAAAAATATGTTGTCTGTAATGCAGATGAGGGAGACCCAGGTGCATTTATGGATAGATCTATTCTTGAGGGCGACCCCCATTCTGTTATTGAGGCTATGGCTATTTGTGGTTACTGTATAGGTGCTACAAAAGGGTTAGTTTATATTCGTGCAGAGTATCCTCTTGCAATTAAGCGTTTACAAACAGCTCTAAAGCAAGCTAGAGAGTATGGGTTGTTAGGAGAAGATATTATGGGTACTGGCTTTGGTTTTGAAATTGAGTTGAAATTTGGTGCTGGTGCTTTTGTTTGTGGAGAGGAGACCGCTCTTATTCACTCAATGGAGGGGAATAGAGGTGAACCTACAGTAAAACCACCGTTCCCTGCAGAGAAGGGTTACTTAGGAAAGCCTACAAATGTAAATAACGTAGAGACTCTCGCTAATATTCCTGTAATCTTTAATAAAGGAGCTAGTTGGTTCTCTTCAATAGGTTCAGAAAAGTCAAAAGGAACTAAGGTATTTGCTCTTGCTGGTAAGATTAATAATGTTGGCTTAATAGAGGTGCCAATGGGAATTACCCTAAGAGAGGTTATTTTTGAAATTGGGGGTGGAATAAAGAATGGCAAGAAATTTAAAGCTGTTCAAACAGGTGGCCCTTCTGGTGGGTGTCTTACTGAAAAGCATTTAGATACTCCTATAGATTTTGACAATTTACTTGCAGCTGGCTCTATGATGGGCTCGGGAGGTATGATTGTTATGGACGAAGATGACTGTATGGTTGCTATGGCTAAGTTCTATTTAGAATTTACTGTAGAGGAGTCTTGTGGGAAATGTGCCCCTTGCCGTGTAGGTAATAAAAGATTGCACGAAATTTTAGAAAAAATATGTGCTGGTAAAGGAACCGAAGATGATCTTGAGTATCTGCAAAATCTAAGTAAAGTTATAAAAGATACAGCTCTTTGTGGCTTAGGTCAAACATCTCCAAATCCTGTTCTTTCTACATTAGAACATTTTTACGATGAGTATCTTGCTCACGTACGAGAGAGAATTTGTATTGCAGGAAGTTGTAAAGCTCTTAAGCTTTATACCATTATTGCAGACAAATGTACAGGATGTACAGCATGTACAAGAGCTTGTCCTGTAGGTGCAATTACAGGAGAGAAGCGTCAGCCGCACGTAATTGATGCAGATAAGTGTATTAGATGCGGTGCTTGTTACGATAAGTGTAAGTTTTCAGCTATTCATGTTCAATAACCCACTTCTATGGAAAAAATAAAATTAACTATAGATAATATAGAGGTAGAAGTAGATAAAGGTACTACTATCTACAAAGCCGCAAAACAAATAGGGATTGATATACCTGTTCTCTGTTATATGAATCTAGAACACCTAAATATTGAAAACCGCCCAGGTGGTTGCCGTATTTGTGTTGTAGAGGTTGAGGGGCGCAGAAATCTAGCTCCTTCATGTTCAACCGAATGTACTCCTGGTATGGTTGTTAAAACGCATACTATTAGAGTTTTAAATGCACGTAAAACTGTGCTAGAGCTAATTCTCTCTGACCACCCTTCTTCTTGTCTTACATGCTCTTCTTCTGGGCAGTGCGATCTTCAAGATCTGGCTCAGAGATTGGGCATTAGAGAGATTCATGCTGTAGAGAATGCAATGGTTTCTACCTATAGAAAAGATTGTTCTCCTGCTCTTAATAGGGATATGGATAAATGTATAATGTGCCGTAAGTGCGAAACTGTTTGTAATGATGTACAAACTGTAGGAGCATTAAGTGCAGTTAACAGAGGGTTTATGTCTGTTGTGGCTACTGCTTTTGAGCAGGATTTAGTAGATTCAACTTGTACATTCTGTGGGCAGTGTGTAGCTGTTTGCCCTACAGGAGCTCTCACTCCATTTGACGATACTAATAAAATTATTCGTGCTCTTTCAGACCCTTCTAAAACTGTTATTGTTCAAACAGCTCCTGCTGTTAGAGCTGCATTAGGAGAGGAGTTTGGGTTACCTGCGGGTACTCTTGTTACTGGTAAAATGGTGGCTGCTCTTAGAACTTTAGGTTTCGACAAAGTTTTTGATACAGATTTTGCTGCAGACCTTACTATTATGGAAGAAGGAACAGAGCTATTGAGCCGTTTATCAAGATTTTTAGAGGGAGATAAATCTGTAAAACTTCCACTGTTAACCTCTTGCTGCCCTGCTTGGGTGAATTTCTTTGAGTGCTTCTATCCAGATATGTTAGATATTCCTTCTACTGCTCGTTCTCCTCAACAGATGTTTGGTGCTATAGCCAAAACCTATTTGGCAGACCAGATGAAGGTGAAAAGAGAAGATTTAGTAGTTGTTTCTGTAATGCCATGTCTTGCAAAGAAATTTGAATGTGAGCGTGAAGAGTTTGCTGTAGAGGGCAACCCAGATGTAGACTTTTCAATCTCTACAAGGGAGCTTGCTGGGCTAATTAAGGCTGCTAATATTAACTTTAATAACTTGCCAGAAGAAGATTACGATAACCCTATGGGAGAATCTACTGGAGCATCTGTTATTTTTGGTGTTACTGGTGGCGTTATTGAAGCTGCATGCAGAACTGCATACGAACTTTTTACAGGTAAAAAGCTAGAGAAAATAGATTTTGAAGAGCTTAGAGGTATTGAGGGGATTCGTTCTGCTACTATAGATTTTGATGGCACTCCTATTAATATTGGTATAGCCCACACGTTGGGTAATGCTAGAAAGCTGCTAGATGGTATTCGTGCTGGAATGTATAATTTCCATGCAATTGAGATTATGGCTTGCCCAGGTGGATGTATTGGAGGTGCTGGACAACCTCTGCATCACGGTGATTCTAACATTTTAAAGGCTCGTTACGAAGCTATTTATAGAGAAGATGCTAACAAACCAATTCGTAAGTCTCACGAGAATCCATACATAGTTAAATTATATGAGGAGTTCTTGGGAGAACCTATGAGCGAGAAGGCGCATCACCTACTTCACACATGCTATTTTTGCAAAGAAAAACATTAGAAGATTATGAGTACAAGTACACTTAAATTACAAGATTCTCAAATAAAAATAATTAATAATATTTGTGATTCGTTTAATAACAATCCGGGCGAATTAATTAGTATTTTACATAGAGCTCAGGGTGAGTTTGGCTTTTTGCCAGAAGAGGTTCAAAGGGCAATTTCAGATAAACTAAATATCTCTATTGCGAAAGTTTATGGTGTTGTTAGTTTCTATTCATTCTTTACTATGACTCCAAAAGGGCGTCATGCAATTTCTATCTGTATGGGCACTGCTTGCTATGTTCGTGGTGCAGAGAAGATTGTAGATGAATTTAAAGAACAACTTGGTATAGATGTAGGAGGCGTTACAGAAGATGGAAAATTCTCTTTAGACTGTTTACGTTGTGTTGGTGCATGTGGCTTAGCTCCTGTAGTGCTTATTGGAGAGAAAGTTTATGGGCGCGTAGAGACACACCAAGTGAAAGAGATTATTGAGAGCTACAAAGATTAACTTTCTCAAGAAATTAAAAAAGAGCGACCAATTTGGCCGCTCTTTTTTAATTTGACTTTTATTATTTGCCTAGTTTTTTCTCTACCTCTTCTTTAGGAAGTTTCTTTGTACAGAAGAACCAATCGTGACAAGTAACACCTTCTTCTTTATTATCCATACGTTGTTTTGCTACTCCACATGAGCCTGCTGTAGGAACAATAACATCGTCTCCAGGATGCCAATCTGCTGGTAGGGCAACTTTAAAGTTATCGGCAGTTTGAAGTGCTATAAGAACTCTTTTTAGTTCATTAAAGTTTCTACCTAACTCTAGTGGGTAATATATTATTGTACGGATAACCCCTTTAGGGTCTATGAAAAACACTGCTCTAACTGCTTGAGTAGTACTTTGACCAGGTTGAATCATGCCATATTTATTGGCTACATTCATGCTTATGTCTTCAATTAAAGGGAATTTTATCTCTATGTTTTTCATCCCTTTATATTCAATCTTTTCTTGGATGGTGCGGAGCCAAGCAATATGGCTATAAAGGCCGTCTATAGATAGACCTACAAGTTGGGTGTTAAGGTCTTCAAATTCTTTAGCCATTGCTCCAAAAGTCATAAACTCCGATGTACATACTGGGGTAAAATCTGCGGGGTGGCTAAATAAAATAATCCATTTTCCTTTATAATCTCCAGGAAAGTTAATATCTCCTTGAGTTGTTACTGCTTTAAATTCGGGTGCCATATCGCCTATGCGAGGCATTGGTGTAATTTGCTCTTCCATAATAGTAATTTTTTTATTTTTAGTTAGTATAATATATTATTGTATCTCTCTCCTATATTTATATACAATCTGTTAATCTTTTTGTTGACTTTTCAATGTAAAATTAACCATTTAAGTTATACGTGTCAAATAGATTGGTTCAATATTGTTATAGTGTAAATTTATATTTCTTATGCAAGCATGTTTTGAAGAAGAGTTCTATTGAGTATTGTAATTTTATTCCTTTGAGCTTTTATTGCTCCTTCTTGTTGTATAGCGGCAAGTGTACGTGCTAGAGCTGGACGTGTTACTCCAAAGTATTTAGAGAGCTCTGTTTGATTTTTGTCCATTGTAAAAGTTAGGGAGCGAGGGTGGGTAGATTGGTGTGTAGAAAGTTGCTCTAGTAGGTAGTGAGCTAATTTACCTTTTATGGTTTTAATTGTTAATATCTCTAGTTTGCTGGAGAGGAATTTAGTTATATCTGAGTTGTATGTGAGGTAGCGTTGTAGAAAGTTGGCATCTTTCTGGAATAGTTTAATAACCTCTTCTTTAGGTATTTTAATAATTTTAGACTCTTCTGTTGCTGTTACATCTACAGGAAATGTGTTGTTTTGTGCAAATAAAAAGGCCGAGGCTAGGGGGCGAGGTGCTTTTATCACCTCTATGGTGAGTAGCCCTCCATTTTCTGTTATCATCTCTGTTTTAACTGCTCCTGTTATTAGTATGTATAGGTGTTTGATTTTACTGTTTTGCCGAGCAATAGTATCTCCTTTTGTATAAGTGCCTAAGTGATATTCCATATTTTGGAAAAGCGCTTTTAAATTCTCTGGTGCAATTGCACTGCAGATAGGGCATTCAGATAGATCTAGGTTGTGAATCATAGAATTAATAGTATAAAAAGTAATAATGTCTCTTAAGTGTAACAACTGTTACATATTTTTAGTTCTATAAGATTTAGATTTGCAGAAGATAAATCGAATATTAATCTTTAATTAATTTAATTATTATGAGTAACATGTTTTGTTATCAGTGCCAGGAAACGGCTAAAAATTTTGGTTGTACTATAAAAGGGGTTTGTGGGAAAACTGCAGATGTTGCCAACCTTCAAGATCTTTTACTGTTTTTATGTAAAGGTATTTCTCATTTTTCTGTTCGTCTAAGAGAGATGGGGGTAGAGAGTGAGCAGGCCAATAAGTTTGTAACAGACTCTCTTTTTATGACTATTACAAATGCAAATTTCGATAGAGATAGGTTTGTTAATAGGATAAATGAGGCAATAGATTTGAGGGATTCGCTTTCTGCTCTTTATGTTTCAAAGGGGGGCAAGATAGATGATATTACTTTTGAAGGAGCCTTTTGGAGCTCTAGAGATGTAGCAGTTATGGAAGAGAAAGCTACTCAAGTAGGTGTTCTTGCTACAGAAAATGAAGATGTTCGCTCTTTGAGGGAACTTACTGTATATGGCTTAAAGGGGGTGGCTGCATATGCCGAGCACGCTTTAAAGTTAGGACATGAGCAAGAAGATATTTTTGCTTTTATGCAGCAAGCATTAGTAGATGTTACTAACGATGCTCTTAGTGCAGAGGAGCTTACTGCTTTAGTTCTTAAGACTGGTGAGTATGGAGTTAAGGTAATGGCTCTTTTAGATAAGGCTAACACTCAAACTTATGGTAACCCAGAAATTACTAAAGTTAATATTGGTGTGCGTAATAATCCTGGAATTCTTATCTCTGGTCATGATTTGAAGGATATGGAAGAGTTGCTTAAGCAGACAGAGGGTACAGGTGTAGATGTTTATACTCACTCAGAGATGTTACCAGCTAATTACTACCCTGCATTTAAAAAGTATAGCCATTTTGTTGGTAATTATGGTAACTCTTGGTGGAAACAAACTCAGGAGTTTGAATCTTTTAATGGCCCTGTTTTATTTACTACTAACTGTATAGTACCTCCAAAAGCAAATGCTACTTATGGCGATAGAATTTATACAACTGGTTCATCTGGTTTTCCTGGTTTTATTCACATAAAAGATAGAGAAGATGGTAAGGCTAAAGATTTTAGTGCTATTATAGAGCATGCTAAAAAGTGCGCCCCTCCTACAGAGATAGAAACAGGTGAAATAGTTGGTGGTTTTGCTCATGCTCAGGTGTTTGCACTTGCAGACAAAATTGTAGATGCTGTTAAAAGTGGAGCTATTAAGAAGTTCTTTGTTATGGCAGGTTGCGACGGGCGAATGAAGAGCCGTAGCTACTATACAGAGTTTGCCGAGGCATTGCCTAAAGATACAGTTATTCTTACTGCTGGGTGTGCAAAATACCGTTACAACAAACTACCGTTAGGAGATATAGGTGGTATTCCTAGAGTTTTAGATGCTGGCCAGTGTAACGATTCTTATTCACTTGCAGTTATTGCTCTTAAGCTTAAAGAGATTTTTAATGCAAACGATATAAATGAGTTGCCTATTGCATATAATATTGCTTGGTATGAGCAAAAGGCAGTTATTGTATTATTGGCTCTGCTCTCTTTGGGAGTTAAGAATATCCATTTAGGTCCAACACTGCCTGCATTCCTTTCTCCAAACATTGTTAATGTTTTGGTTTCTAATTTTGGAATTGCTGGTATTGGCTCTGTAGATGAAGATTTGAAGTTGTTTCTAGATTAATATTTGATTTAATAGTGGTTCTAAATAACTTCTTGAGAGGCTCTCTTTTTTAGGGAGTCTCTTTTTTTATACATTTTAATTATTAAACGATTTTAACTACTTTTGCATCCAATATAATAGAATATGAGCGATAATAATTTATTGTCAAAACTTACGGGAATTAAAGAGAAATTCGAAAATTTGTCGGAACAGCTTTCAGACCCGTCGGTTATGTCTGATATGAAAAAGTATATCTCTTTAAATAGGGAGTATAGAGGGTTAGAACCTTTAGTGGAGGCGGGAGAGAAGTATAAAAGTTTGATGGGCAATTTGCAATCTGCCAAGGAGCTTCTTATGGTAGAGAAAGATGAGGAGATGAGAGATATGGCTAAAGAAGAGGTCTCTATGTTAGAAGAAGAGATCCCTCGTTTAGAGGAGGAGATTAAGTTGTTACTTATTCCTGCCGACCCTCAGGACGAGAAGAATGCCATTTTAGAGATTAGAGCTGGCGCTGGTGGCGATGAAGCATCAATTTTTGCGGGTGATCTCTTTAGGATGTACTCTAAATATGCCGAGAGGAGAGGTTGGAAAATAGAGATTAACAGCCAGAATGAGGGTACTTCTGGTGGTTTTAAGGAGCTTATTTGTAAGGTTTCTGGAACGGGTGTTTATGGTGTACTAAAATATGAGAGTGGTGTGCATCGTGTTCAAAGAGTTCCTCAGACAGAGACGCAAGGGAGAGTTCACACCTCGGCTGCTTCTGTTGTAGTACTACCTGAGGCAGAGGAGTTTGACATTGATATTAGTGTTAATGATATTAGAAAAGACACTTTTTGTTCTTCTGGCCCAGGGGGGCAATCTGTTAATACTACATACTCTGCTATTAGGTTAACACATATTCCTTCTGGAGTAGTTGTTCAGTGCCAAGATCAGAAATCTCAGATTAAAAACTATGAGAAGGCTTTTGCCGAGCTCCGTACAAGGGTTTATAATTTGGAGTATGATAAATATTTGAATGAGATCTCGAGCAAAAGAAAGACTATGGTCTCTACAGGAGACCGTTCTGCAAAGATTAGAACTTACAATTATCCTCAATCTAGAGTAACAGATCATAGGATAAATTACAATATGCACAATCTTCCAATGTTTATGGATGGTGCTTTGCAAGATGTTTTAGATGAACTTCAGGTTGCAGAGAATGCAGAGAGGCTCAAAGAGAGTGGTGAATAGTTAATATAAATGTGGGAGTTTATTTTATAGACTCTTATTATTTAGTGTAATCTTAATGAATTATAAAGAGTTATATAATAATATTCTTAAGAAAAAGAGTTTTTTGTGTATTGGTTTAGATACTAATCCGGCTCTTATTCCTGATTTTTTAAGCGAGAGTGAGTATCCACTTTTTGAGTTTAATAAGGCTATTATTGATGCAACTTCTGCTTTTGCAGTAGCTTATAAACCTAATCTTGCTTTTTATGAGGCTCTGGGTTATAGGGGGTGGATGCAGTTAGAGATGACTGTAGAGTATATAAGAAGTAAAGATCCCTCTCTTTTTATAATTGCCGATGCTAAAAGAGGCGATATTGGAAATACTGCCGAAAGGTATGCTGTTGCTTTTTTTGAAAGAATGGATTGTGATGCTGTTACTTTAGCTCCATATATGGGTAAAGATTCGGTTGCTCCTTTTTTGAAATTTAGTGGACATTGGGCAGTTGTTCTTGCTCTTACATCTAACCCTTCTGCAGAAGATTTTGAGACTTTGGTTACTCTTGAAGAGAGCTCTTTCTTTTTAAATGGTGGTGCGCAAGAACAGACAGGTTTATCTAGTAAACAGGTAGCTCCACTCTTTAGAAGAGTAATTGAAACAGCTATGAGTTGGGGTACACAAGATAATACAATGTTTGTTGTGGGGGCAACTCGCCCAGAGAAGTTAGCAGAGATTAGAGAGTATTGTCCAAATCATTTTTTCTTAGTCCCTGGAGTAGGTGCGCAGGGAGGCTCTTTAAAAGAGGTTGTTAAATATGGTATGAATAGTTCTTGTGGGTTACTTGTTAATATCTCAAGAGATATAATTTTTGCTTGGAAAAAAGAGAAGAGTGGATTCTCTGAGCAAAATTATGCCCAAGCTGCTGCTGTAGCTGCAGAGGCTGTTGCTCTAGAAATGAAAAATTACCTTTAAAATTTAGCGATTATTGTTTCGCACCCTTTTACTTTTTGCCCTTTGATTACTTGTATTGTGCTCTCTTTAGGTAAAAAGAGATCTACTCTAGAGCCAAACTTTATAAAGCCCATCTGGTCTCCTGCTTTCATTACATTTCCCTCTTTTGCGTAGCTTACAATTCTTCTTGCGATGAACCCAGCTATCTGGCGGGTAAGTATTTTTGTTCCCTCTACATTTGTTACAACAGTTGTTCTCTCGTTTTTCTCTGAAGATTTTGGGTGAATTGCTACCAAGTATTTACCGGGGTGATATTTGAAATATTCTACCTCCCCTTTTACTGGGAACCAGTTTACGTGAACATTAAACACAGACATGAAAATTGATACCTGTATGCATTCGCATTTGAGATATTCTGGTTCGTAAACCTCTTTTACAATTACAACAGTGCCATCTGCTGGGGCTATTACAGACCCGCTCTCTTCTATGGGAGTTCTATTGGGCTCTCTAAAGAAGCGGACAATAAGAATAAAAAGTAGTAGGCCAGCTGCAGTTGTGTAGTAACCTACTTTAGGGGAGCTTGCCAATACAATTGTAATTATTACAATTACTACTATTATTAAGAAGCTATTTAAAATTATTTTGTAGCCCTCTTTGTGTATGCGCATATGTTTTAATATGAATGGGTTGCGAAATTTATTTTAGTTCAAGTTTAAGTGATTCTTTCTAAGTTGAGTTAGAGTATTTGCTAAATTAGTTCAAATAGTTTAATGTAAGCTATTGCTGCAGGAAGTGCTAGCAGTGCGCTATCGAACCTATCTAATAAGCCTCCGTGACCAGGCATTATATTTCCTGAGTCTTTGACTCCAAAATTACGTTTAAAGAGCGATTCTACCAAATCTCCAAATACTCCAAAAAGGAATATTATAGCAGAAAGAGCTAAAACATCTATTATAGAAAATGTGATAAGTCCTACTTTATATAATATAAACCCTGTAATTAGTGCAGATATTAAACCTCCAAAGAAGCCTTCCCAAGATTTTTTGGGGGAGATTGAGGGGAACAGTTTGTGTCCGTTTTTCTGGCCAAAGCTAATTCCAAATACATATGCTCCTACATCGCAGCTCCAGAGGATAATAAAGATAGATAGGAGAGTGTTTGGGATATAGGTGCCTTGGTTGTTGAATAGTATTGTATTGGTTAGCGATAGGGGGAGAGCTATATAGAGTGGAGCCACTAATAGAAAGGCTGTTTTATAGTAGCTACTAGAGATAGATTCTTTACTATATAAAATAGAGACAATTATGGCTATAAAGGGAAGTACTAAGAGCCAAAAATATTTAATTTCTATGTTGTTGTGATAATAAAGAAAGAGTAATAGATATATAAGGAATGAGGTTATTAGAGTTATTAATCTAGGATATTTGAATTTATCTTTAAGGGAAATATTAAGAAACTCTTTTGTAGCAACTAGTAGTGCAAAAACCATTACTAATGCAAAAATAACAGGACCTAATAGCATAGATCCTGTTACTATTATTAGAAATAGTGCTCCACTTAAAGAGCGTATTAGTGTCTTATTCATTCTCTATATTTACCTCTTTCTTAGGTTTCTCTTTATTTTCAGACTCTTCTATTTCATGCTCTATCTGCTCTTTTACAGTAGGAGGTTGAGAACCTGCTTTTTTCCCAAATATCTTCTCTAGATCTTCGGCAAAAATTACCTCTTTTTCTAAAAGTTGTTCGGCAAGTTTGGTAAAGCCCTCCATGTTATCTATTAATACCTTTTTAGCCATTTCATATGCTTGGTCTATAAGGTTTTTAGCTTCGGCATCTATAAGTTCTGCAGTTTTTTCACTATAAGGCTTACCAAAATTGAAGCCTCTAGAGTCTGAAGAGTCGTAGAAAGAGAGATTTCCCACCTCTTTACTCATACCTAGGTATGATACCATTCCGTAGGCCTGCTTGGTAACTCTTTCTAAATCGTTTAAAGCACCAGATGAGATCATATTGTTTACTACCTCTTCTGCTGCTCTTCCTCCCATAGTTGCCGCCATCTCGTCCATCATTTGTTCTGTGGTGGTTATTTGGCGTTCTTCTGGAAGGTACCATGCTGCTCCTAAAGACCTGCCACGTGGAATTATGGTCACTTTTAGGAGAGGGTTTGCGTGTGGTAGCATCCAGCTTACTGTTGCATGGCCTGCTTCGTGAAAAGCTATTGTTCTCTTTTCTTGTGGAGAGATTATTTTACTTCGCCTTTCAAGACCTCCAATAATTCTATCTACTGCATCTAAAAAATCTTGTTTTTCAACGCAATCTTTGTTGTTCCTAGCTGCGATAAGAGCAGCTTCGTTGCATACATTTGCTATATCGGCCCCAGAAAAACCAGGAGTCTGTTTTGCTAGAAAATCTATATCGAAACCTTCTGCTAGTTTAAGGGGTCTTAGGTGTACTTTAAAGATATCTAACCTCTCGTTAAGCTCGGGGAGGTCTACATGTATTTGGCGGTCGAATCGGCCTGCTCTCATGAGTGCTTTGTCTAGGATGTCTGCTCGGTTGGTGGCAGCGAGTATGATTACTCCTGAATTTGAGCCGAAGCCGTCCATCTCTGTGAGTAGCTGGTTTAGGGTGTTTTCTCTTTCGTCGTTCGAAGAGAATCCTGCGTTTTTGCCTCTAGCTCGGCCTACTGCATCTATCTCATCTATAAAAACAATACATGGGGCTTTCTCTTTTGCTTGGCGGAATAGATCTCTTACTCTTGAGGCTCCTACTCCTACAAACATCTCTACAAAGTCAGATCCAGAGATTGAGAAAAATGGAACATTGGCCTCTCCGGCTACAGCTTTTGCTAGTAGGGTTTTTCCAGTACCTGGAGGCCCTACCAAGAGCGCTCCTTTGGGAATTTGACCGCCTAGTGTTGTATATTTGCTTGGGTTTTTAAGGAAATCTACAATTTCCATTACCTCTATTTTTGCCTCTTCTAGCCCTGCTACATCTTTGAAGTTAGTTTTGGAGTGGTTCTCTTTGTCAAAAAGTTTTGCTTGGGATTTTCCTACAGAGAATATCCCTCCGCCGCCTTTTCCTCCAGCTCCTCCGCCCATGGTTTTGTTCATTCGTCTGAACATAAATATCCATAGTGCTAATATTATTATTGGGAATAGTAGCCACTCAAGAGCTTTGGTAAAATAGTTTGTGCGCTCTTCGGTTTGAAATGAGAATTTGTCTTCTGTTGGTAACTCAGTTAGTACAGATTCAAATTGCTCTTCTGGGTTAAAGTTAGATGAGACTATAAAGTAGAAGTGTGGCCCAAATTTAGGCTCTTTGCCTCCAAACTCTTCTTTATATTTGTAGAGGCTATCTTTTTTGATAAAAACTTCTGCTTTTTGTTCGTTGGTTACGTAAATAATTTTCTCTACGTCTCCTGTTGTAGCCATCTCTTCTTTAATACTAAGCCATTCAGACTTTATTGGCTCGCCACCATCATAAGAGCTCCACATATATGCAATGGCCGCTAGGAGCACAATGTATATCCATAAAATGTTAAATTTAGGAGGCTTAATCTTAGGTAGTTGATCTTTAAGTTTTTTATTGTTTTTTGATTGCATATGTGTTAATCTTGATAAGTGGTTTTTTCTGCATCGGCCCATAAATCTTCTAATCTATAGAATTGCCTGTATTCAGTCTGGAATATATGAACAACTATGTTGCTGTAGTCTAGAATTATCCAAAATCCATTCTCTTTTCCTTGTTTGCGAATTACTTTTCTGTCGCAATTTTGGATCATCATCTCTTCTACGTTATCTGCAATTGCTACTACTTGTGAAGTGGAATCTGCATTACAGATTACAAAATGATCGCAAATAGCTGTTCCTGTAGATGTTAAGTTTAACGAGCAAACAAAGCTTGCTTTTTTGTCTTGCATTGCATCTACTATACATTTTATCTCTTTTTTATCTGCTTCGCTCATGGTCGAAGTTATTTTCTCTTTTATTGGCACAATAATTGTTTTTTAAAGTCTAGTAATTTACAAAAATACTGCAATTTATAGACCAACAATAAAATAATTATTATGACGCTTAAAATTATTTGGCACAACACTCTGGATTCAACTAATAGTGAGGCTCTTAGGAGGTTTAAAGAATATGACGATTTTACAGTTGTCGCTTCTAAATTTCAAACTGCTGGCAGAGGGCAAAGAGGCACTAATTGGGAGAGTCAATCTGGTAAGAATTTAACGTTTTCTTTGATTCTAAAGTCAGACAGTATAAGAGCTGATAAACAGTTTGTTATAGCTCAAATTGTTACAATTGGTATTAAAAGATACTTGAAAAGTAGGGGGGTAGAGGCAAAAATAAAATGGCCTAACGATATATATGTTGGCGACAAAAAGGTGTGTGGAATTCTTATAGAGCATTTTTTGTCAGGTGACATTTTGTCTGGTTCTGTTGTTGGTGTTGGATTGAATTTAAATCAAGATAAGTTTAGTTCTACCGCACCAAACCCAATATCAATGAAAAATATTTTAGGTAGAGAGTTTAATGCAGAAGATGAGTTGGAGGCTTTGGCAGGGTATATCTATGATGTTTATTTCCCTTTTATTAACTACTCTTCTAGCAGAGCTATTGATAAGTTAGATTCTGAGTACTATAACTCTTTATATAGGTTAGATGAGTTTCATAAGTACCAAGAGACTCCTGGTGGAGAGATTATTACTGCTAGAATTACTGGGATTGATAGTAGTGCTTGCCTTCTTTTAGAGAAAGAAGATGGTACTACAAAAAGGTACTCCTTTAAGGAGATAAAGTATATTTTATAGAGCGTTTTTTAATTGGGTAATTGCTTTTGCGGGGTCACTAGATGCAAATACAGAATTACCTGCAACAAGAATATTTGCTCCACTTTTGAAAAGAAGTGGAGCATTTTCTTTGTTGACTCCTCCATCTACCTCTATTAGAGTGTTTAGAGATCTCTGTTCAATCATCTTTTTAAGACGTTTAATTTTTGAATAGGAGTTCTCTATGAAGCTCTGCCCCCCAAAGCCAGGGTTTACAGACATAATAAGTATAAAGTCTGTTTCTGAAAGAATGTCTGTAAGGGTTTCTACTGGTGTATGAGGGTTAAGGGCAACACCTGCTTTCATTCCAAGTGATTTAATCTTCTGGATGGTTCTATGTAAATGTGTACATGCCTCGTAGTGCACACTCAAATAATTTACCCCCAACTGTGCAAAGTTCTCTAAGTATCTGTCTGGGTCTACTATCATTAGGTGGGCATCTAAAGGTTTTTTTGCTTTAGATGCAATAGCTTTTACAACAGGGAACCCGTATGATATGTTAGGTACAAATACTCCATCCATAATATCTAGGTGGAACAGATTTGCTTCGCTTGAATTTACTAGCTCAATGTCTTTTTCAAGGTTGCTGAAATTTGCCGATAGCATTGAGGGTGCAATTGAGTGATGCATGGTTGTTTATTCTAGTTATTTAATTTTTTCAAGTATGTCAATTAGTAATTTGCGAAACTTATCTACGGTTGCTATCTCTAACTTCTCTCCTGGTGCATGTGCTCCTTTAATTGTTGGTCCAAAAGAGATCATATCTAAATTGGGGTAGGTATTGAGGAACATTCCGCACTCCAAACCTGCGTGTATTGCTCTTACTATTGGCTTTTTACCAAAAAGTGAGGTATATGATTTTTCTGATATATCTAAAATAGGAGAGTCTGTTCTTGGTTTCCACCCTGGATATTCGCTTTCGTGTGTAACTTTTGCTCCAGCAAGTGCAAATACTGCTTCTACTCTGCTAGCAGCATTGAACCTACCTGAGTTTAGGGAGCTTCTTTGGCTTGTTCCTATACGTATAATGTTGCCCTCTTTCATTTTGATTGATGCAAGGTTTGTAGAGGTCTCTACAAGACCTTCAATATCTTGGCTCATTGCAAGAACACCGTGTGGAACTCCATGCATTGCATGTATTAATTTAGTGGTGGTCTTTTTATCTATGGCTTCATTAGTTGGTGGAGCGCTTTCAAACGAGCCAGTTAGTTCTGGGTCTGACTTTGAGTGCTCTTCTTTCGCTTCGTTTACTGTTTTTAAAAAAAGAACTTTGGCAGATGCTCTCTCTTCTGCAGAGATGGCAATTACTGCATGAGCTTCTCTAGCTATAGCGTTACGTTTGTTCCCTCCATCTACAGAGCAGAGGGCAAAATTTGTTGTGCTAGATAGTTGGTAGAGGTAGCGGAAGAGAAGTTGATTTGCATTGGCTCTATTCTTGTCAATTTCATCTCCACTATGCCCGCCTGTAGCACCAGATATAGATACTTTAACAAAGGAATTCTCTGGAGAGACCTCCTCTTTGCTATAGTGGAACTTTGCTGTTGTATCTACTCCTCCTGCACATCCAATAAAGAGTTCGCCTTCATCTTCGGAATCTAGGTTAATTAGTATCTCTCCCTTTATAAAGCCTGGTTTTAGAGATTGAGCTCCAATAAGGCCTGTCTCTTCTTCTGTAGTGAATAGAGCCTCTATGGGGCCATGCTTTATGTTGTTTGAATCTAGTACTGCCAATTGTGCAGCCATCCCTATTCCGCAGTCTGCTCCTAAAGTGGTCTCTTTAGCAATTAGCCAGCCATCTTCTTCTTGGTACTTTATTGGGTCTGTGTCAAAATTAAAATCACTATCGGCATTTTTTTCACATACCATATCTGAGTGGCTTTGTAGTACTACTGTAGGAGCATTTTCCATTCCTGGTGTGCCAGGTTTAAGTATAACTACGTTACCTGCTTGGTCTTTTTTGTATTCGAGTGACCTGCTTTTTGCAAAGTCAATTAGATATTGAATTATTTGTTCTTCTTTACCGCTTTCACGTGGAATTTTGGTAATCTGGTCGAATATTGAAAATATTTTAGAATTCTCCATATCTGAAGTTATTTAAGAGTTATGTACATAGAAGATAATAGTTAGTTGGATTTGAGCTTCTTCTCAATATCCACAACAAATTTACGGAAAGATCTGTCGGTATCCAAAAGATCACGGACAGTATTGTATGCGTGCAGCACTGTTGCGTGATCTCTTCCACCAGTTTTACTCCCTATAGATGCTAAAGAGTTTTTAGTGTGATTTCTACTTAAGAACATAGCAATTTGTCTTGCTTGTACAAGCTCTCTTTTTCTGGAAGGACTTAAAAACCTTTCGGCCTCAATTTTGAAATAGTCGCAAACAATTTTTTGAATATGATCTATTGTTATTTCGGGCTTGTTTTTAGTCACAAGCTTTTCAATGAGACTCTCTGCAAGGTCTAGATCTATTTTTTTGTTGGTTAAAGTAGAGTGGGCTAGAAGAGATATTAATGTCCCCTCCAGTTCTCTAATATTGGTAGTAACCCTAGAAGCAACATATTCTGTTACCTCTTCTGGGAGTGTAATACCATCTTTATAGCTCTTTGCTTTTAATATAGCTATTCTTGTTTCGTAATCTGGAGGTAAAAGCTCTGCTATAAGACCCCACTTAAACCTAGAAAGCAGCCTTATCTCTAAATCTTGCAAATCTACAGGTGCTTTATCTGAAGTTAAAATTAGTTGCTTACCAACAGAGTGAAGATGGCTGAAAATATGGAAAAAAGCATTTTGTGTGCCAGCTTTTCCAGAGAACTCATGTACATCGTCTATAATTAATACGTCTATCATTTGATAGAAGTGAAGAAAGTCTGTAAGCTTATTTTTTACAGTTGTTGCATCCATGTATTGTGTCATGAACCTGTTTGCACTTACATAAAGTACTATCTTATCTTGAAACTGTTTCTTTATTGAAATTCCTATTGCTTGTGCAAGGTGGGTCTTTCCTAAACCAGATTTACCATAAAGGAAGAGGGGGTTGAATGTTCCTTTTCCTGGGTTAGCTGCAATATTTAGTCCAGCAGATCTTGCTAGTTTGTTACACTCCCCTTCAATAAAGTTTTCGAAAGAGTAGAGGGAGTTGAGTTGGGGGTCAATCTCTAGTTGCTGCAGCCCTGGAATTATAAATGGATTGGTAATATTTCCTGCTTTATTGGGAAATGGTACCGATTTGTTTTTGATCTCTTTTTTT
Source organism: Bacteroidales bacterium (assembly GCA_028708215.1). Classification (GTDB taxonomy): domain Bacteria; phylum Bacteroidota; class Bacteroidia; order Bacteroidales; family UBA932; genus Bact-08. The sequence continues at coordinate 17,193 of JAQVZL010000003.1, read as the reverse complement.
GGTTGTTGAGGGTATGTAACTACATCTTCTCCAGAGACAACTTTTACATTATATTCTAATTGGGCCTCTTTGCCAAGTTCCCTTTTTAGTGCTTTGCTAATTAGGTCTATGTAGTGTTCTTCTAGGTACTCTCTAAAGAAATTAGAGGGAACTTCAATAGTTAATACCTCTCCAGCAATCTTGACAGCTCTAATTGGTTCAAACCATGTTTTAAAACTTTGGGGACGAATAATGTCTTTTACAATTGTGAGACAATTATTCCACACCATGGTATGTTTTGGTTCTGTCATTTTTTACTTGGATAGGTTAAGTTTTGGAATACAAACTTGGGAAAAAAATCTCGTTAAAAAAAGAAAAAAACTCTTGTATTTTTAATTTATTTCACAAGCTGTTGTCTTTCAATTGAAAAAATAGAAATAAATTATTTATTTTTTTAATTTCTTTAAAAACAGCAAAATATAGTAATTTTTTTTTACTAAAAGACGCTAATCTTGATGTATTTCTTAGGGTTGTTATTTATATTTTTTACCAATTCGTCTAGATCCCTTATGAGCTCTAGAATTGAGTTATGAGCGGTATCTGTTTGGAGTAATTTCCCTACACTTCCAGATGGGTCTTGAACCTTTTTTAGTAGATCTCTAAGAGAAGAAATTGTCTCTGCAAGATTTGCGCTTTTGAGGGAATCGGTAATTTCTACTACATTATCTAACCCTCTATTTAATGATTCTGTTCCTACGCTTAACTTTGAAGTAAGTTCATTAAGGTGGGTGAGTAGTTCATTAATTTGAGGGGCTCCCTTTTCAAGAGATTTAGATATAGTTTGTGCACTAGAGAGTGTCTTGTTTAAATTCTCAAAAGATTGTGCAAGCTCTTTTTGGGCTTGTGGGTTTAACACATTATTTACGCTATTAAATGTTGTGTTGATGTTTGTAATTAAGTTTGAGATATCTTCTTTGAGAGGTAGTAGCTCTTGGGTTACCATCTCTATAAGACCTATCTCTATAGCAGATTCAAGAGTATCTCTATTTTTTAAATAAGATGGAGAATTACCTATATTTAACCTGAGTGCTTTTGTGCCCATAATATCTGAACTATACACTTCTGCTATAGAGTTACTAGGTATTTGGTATTCATTTTTTACTTTAATCTCAACTGTGAAGTTATCTTGAGCTTGGTTATATGAGATAGCTTCTACTGTACCAACTTTAAGACCTCTTATATAGACAGGGCCAGTGGGGGTTAGCCCGGTTACATCTTCATATATAGATATATATGAGTTTCTACTGCTAAATAGATTCTTTCCTTTTAAATAGTTCACTACAAAGTAAAGTGATAGTAGTATAATTAGTGCAAAAAAACCTATTTTTAGTTCTCGGGTAATTTTAATTTTAGACATCTATTTATTTGTAAATCTTAGTTGATAATTGTATTGTTTTTGACTCTTATAATAAAGGCTTGTGGGAATTTTTTACGAATCTCTTTGAGTGCAGTAGCAGCCTCTTCTCTAGTTTTGTATTGCCCTATTGTATATTTAAATAGAGAGTTTTTCTTTAAGTATTCAACGTTTTTTTCTCCTTTTAGCTCTCTTGAGTTAAAGGGTATTGTTTTGTTTACTGAAAGAATTTGAACCCTATAATGAATTTGGTTGCTTTCTGTTTTTTGGTTGCCCTTCTCTTCACTTTTTTGGTTTGGGGTTATATAGTCTAGGTTATTATACCCTTTGTCATATTTCTTTCTATACTCCTCGAAAGCATCAAATATAAGAGAAGCTAATGTATTATGATTGTTTTTATTTGCCAATATTTTTAAGTCTCCAGAGTTGGAGATAAACCCAAGTTCAATTAGTACAGAAGGCATACTTGTTTTCCAAAGAACTAGGAATGGGGCTTGCTTTATGCCTCTATTAACTTTTATTGGCCCTTTAGTAAGATGTTTTTGGACAAGTGTTGCCATGTTAAGGCTCTGCTCTAAATGGGCATTTTGGAGTAGTGTGAAAATTATGTAAGATTCTGGGTCATTTGGGTTAAAGCCCTCGTAATGTGATTGGTAGTCTTCTCCTTCTAAGAGAATAACACTATTTTCTAACATTGTTACTTGAAAGTTGGAGTTAGACTTATCTGCTCCCATAACAAAGGTTTCTGAGCCAGAAGGAGATCTTGAAGTAACTCCATTAACATGGATAGAGATAAAGAGATCTGCTTTGTTTTTATTTGCTATCTCTGTTCTTTTATTGAGGGCTACTGCTACATCTTTGGTGCGAGTGTATATAACCTCTATATTGGGGTACTTGTTCTCTATTAGTGCTCCAAGTTTTAATGCTACAGAGAGTGTTATCTCTTTCTCTTTAAATTTGCCATTAGGGCTTACTGTGCCTGGGTCTCTCCCGCCATGCCCTGCATCAATTACAACTTTTCTAATATTAATAGACGAACCCTCCTGTGCAGAGGCGAAGGAGGTGCTAAGAATACAAAAAATGATTAAAAGCACTCTAGTGGGCATAATTGTTGCTAATTATAATTAACTTTGTAAGTCACAAATGTAGTACATTTTTATTAAACCTTAAACCATTTTGGTTTTGAGAAAAGAGATTCTGTTGCTCCTGCTTTTTACTCTATGCTCCCTCTATATTGGGAAGGCAAGAGCATATGCATATGATAAATTTAAGCCCAATGTTTACTCATTGGGAGTTAAAGATACGCTCTCTTCGAGAGATTCATTAATTGTTAGAGATAGTACTTTTATAAGAGACTCAATCTTATTGAAAGATTCAACTGCTTTAGCAGATACTCTATCTGCAAAAGATTCTGCTAAAATGAGGGGCTCTTTGCTCTATCCTGCTTTCTCTACTGCTAGAGACTCTATAATTGAAGATTTTGCGAATGGAGAGCGAATGATTTATTATTATGGAGATGTTACTGTAAAGTACGGTACTTTAGAGTTGAAAAGTGAATATATGGCTTATAATATGAAAACCAATACTGTATTTGCTTCGGGTATAATGGACTCTACTGGTGTTTTGCAGGGCAAGCCAGAGATGATTGAGGGCCAAGATAAATATACTATGGAGACGGTAAGTTATAATTTTGAGTCTAGAAAAGCTCTGATTAATAATATGATTACTCAGGAGGCCGAGGGGTTTTTGCATGGAAAGCTGTTGAAAAAGATGCCAGATAATTCAATTAATATATCTGGAGGGAAATATACTACATGTGATGCCGAGCATCCTCACTTTTATCTTCAACTCACAAATGCTAAAGTGGTGAATGAACCAAAAAAAACTACAGTTTTTGGGCCAGCATATTTGGTAGTAGAAGATGTCCCTACTCCTTTTGCTCTTCCTTTTGGCTTTGTTCCAAACCAGGTTACTAGGGCTAGTGGGATATTAATTCCAACATTTAACGACGAGGTTTCTAGGGGCTTCTCTTTGAAAGGGTTAGGCTACTATTTTGTTTTGGGAGACCACTTTGATGTAACTTTAACTACAGATATTTATACTTTAGGTTCTTGGAATGCGATGGCATCTGCAAGATATAGAAAAAGATATAAATACAATGGTAATTTTAATCTTAACTACTCTGTGAATCAGGTTGGCGAGAAAGATTCGCCAGACTTTTATCGTTCAAAAGACTTCTCTGTTAGGTGGAGCCACTCGCAAGATGCAAAGGCAAGGCCTGGAACCAATTTTAGAGCATCGGTTAATTTTGCAACACCAATGAATGACCGTTTTAACTCGTATGATATTCAGCAGAGTTTACAGAATCAGATCTCTTCTTCTGTCTCTTATGGTAAAACATTTGCTGGCACTCCTTTCTCTATATCGGCAAATATGTTGCATAGCCAAAACTCTTTAGATAGTTCATATGCTTTTACATTGCCTAACATTACTTTAACAATGAATCAAATTTTCCCTTTTAAAAGGAAAAATGCTGTGGGTAAAGAGAAGATTTATGAACAGATTACGTTTAGATATAATACTACTTTAAATAATAAGATTAATTTTAAGGCTAGTGATTTTGGCCAGGAGGGTTTTCTCTCTAAGTTTAGAAGTGGAATGCAACATAGTTTTCAGATAGGTTTGCCTACTTTTAATCTCTTTAACTATTTGCAGTTCTCTCCTGGAGTTACATATGGTATGAATTGGTTTTTTCAAAAAAACGACAAGTCTTATAACCAAGAGACAGGTAAAGTAGAAGGTGAGGTTTCAGATATTTTTTCTCATTTTGGAGCAACTACAGATTTTGCCGCTTCACTCTCTTTGAATACTACATTGTATGGAATGTTTAACTTTGGAGAGAACTCTAAAGTTAGGGCTATTAGGCACATGGTGAAACCTAGTGTTAGTATTAGTTACAGACCAGAGCAGGGAACAGCTGGTAATGGATATAGAACGCTCAAGTATATAGATGCAAATGGTGTAGAGCAAGAGCAGGAGTATAATATATACGAGAGTTTGCTTTTTGGATATCCAGGAAAGGGTAGTAGTGCTTCAATGAGTTTCTCTCTCCAAAATAACTTTGAAGCTAAAGTGTTTAGTGATAAGGATACAACAGATGGAGGGTTAAAAAAAATTAAGCTTATAGATAATTTGAATTTTGGGGGCTCATATAACTTTATGGCAGATTCATTGAAATTGTCAAATATATCTGCTAGTATGAGTACCACAATTTTTGGTTCTCTTGCTTTTAATGCTAATGCAACACTAGACCCTTATGCTATAGATAGTCAAGGGAAAAGGTATAATCGCCTTAATATTATAGATAATGGGCTTTTAAAAGCAGCTCGTCTTACAAATGCTAGTATGTCATTGTCTTATCAATTTTCTGGAAAAGGAGAGAGAAAAGGTGCAGGTATGGGTTTGCCAGATAAAAAAACCAAAGAGGGTTTAGATTATGTGAGAATTTATGAGCACCCGGTAACTAAAGAGTATATTCCTGGTGGGTGGGTCTATTATTTAGACCCGAATAACCCTTGGTCTGTGAATTTTAATTACAACTACTCTTATAATAGGAGTTATACAGATGTTGGTGGGCAGCTTACTACTAATCATAATCATGTGCAAACGCTTGGAATCTCGGCTCAGGTAAAGCTTGGAAAAGCGTTGGATTTTAACTTGAATACTGGCCTAGACCTTATGAAGATGGCGCTTACAACTACTCAATTGACCGCTAGCTACGATTTGCACTGTTTTATTATTTCTGTCTCTTGGGTGCCGAGGGGTATGTGGGAGAGCTGGAGTTTTAGAATAAATGCAAAGGCTTCTGCCTTGGCAGATTTACTACAATATAAAAAGAATGCAAGCTACTGGGATAGAGGTAGTGGATTTTAATGTTTAATTAATTATAGTTATGAAAAGAATTATTGCAACAGCAAAGGCTCCTAAAGCTGTGGGGCCATACAGCCAAGCTGTAGAATCAAAGGGATTTCTTTATGTTTCGGGTCAATTACCAGTAGATGTTGCCACTGGAGAGTTTGTTCTGGGTGGTGTTAAAGAGCAAGCTACTCAAGTTTTAAAGAATGTTGAATACATATTAGAAGAGGCAGGATATAGTTTTAAAGATGTTGTTAAATCTACTGTCTATTTAACAGATATGAAAGATTTTGCTGCTATGAATGAGGTATATGCTTCTTTCTATTCTGAGCCTTACCCGGCTAGAGTTGCTTTTGCTGTAGTAGGTTTGCCAAAGGGCGCTCTTGTAGAGATTGATGTTATTGCATCTAAATAGCAATAATCCCTTATATATAGTAAAAAAAGTGAAGTTTAACTTCACTTTTTTTGTTTTGTAACAAATATTCTATACTTTTGTAACAATATAAATACTATATTTCCATAGAGGATAGTTCACATCCACACAAATAAATTAATGTACGATATACTAGAATTAAGCGAAAAAAATCAGGAAGAGCTGATTTCTATTGCCAATGAACTTAAAATTACAAAGGCTAAAAATTTCTCTAAAGAAGATTTGGTCTATGAGATTCTTGACGAACAGGCGAAAATTGGGAGTAAATCTTTGAGCAAACCAGTAAAGCGCCCAGTTGTTAAGAGAGAAACTAAAGGGCGTAAAAACAGTGTAGATAAGGCAGCAAAGCCAGCTACAAAGAAGAGTAACCCAGAGAGCACCAAAACTTCTCAGGCATCAAAAACTGAAAAACCCAAAAAGCCTATAGCCCAAAATAAAAAACCTGCTACCAAAACAGCGGAGCCTGTTGTTGCATCTGAGTCAAATAAAAATAGACCAATAGATAAGCAGCCAATAGAGCAAAAGTCTGCAACTGATTCACCAGCTGTACAAAAGCTTGCTCCTGAGCAGCAAGCATCTAGTATAGAGCAGCCTAAACAGCAAGCAGATTCTACTGCAGAAAAGCAGTTAAGGCCTAGAAGAGCTCGTAAAACAGACTCTAGTGACGAAAACAAGAAAAGCAGTGTTATAGATGATAAAAGAGCTCCTAAGGAGAGGATCGCAGATACTGTAACTGTTAAGGAAGAAAAAGCTGTTCAGAAAGAGACCTCCTCTTCAGAGTCATCTAAACAGCCAGCCGCAAACAACCAACAGCCAAAGGCCAATAACCAACCACCAACCACCAAAGGCCAACCGCCAAAGGCTAACAGCCAACAGCCAACAGCCAAGGGCCAACAGCCAAAGGCCAAAGACCAACAGCCACAACAAACAAAACAGAGAACTTCTCCATACGATAAGAAGGATAATCAGAAACAGCAGAGAGAGCAGCAAAAGCAGAGGTTTGAATTTGAAGGCGTAGTAGATGCTACTGGAGTATTGGAAATTATGCCAGATGGTTATGGTTTTCTTAGATCTTCTGATTATAACTACTTAAACTCCCCAGACGATATTTATGTATCTCAGTCTCAAATAAAACTATATGGTCTTAAGACCGGCGATACTTTGCAAGGAGAGATTAAGCCTCCAAAAGAGGGAGATAAATACTTTCCATTGGTAAAAGTAAAGCAAATTAATGGTAGAGGTCCAGAATTTATTAGAGATAGAGTTCCTTTTGATTTTCTTACACCACTTTTCCCAGATGAAAAGTTTAATATTACATCTAATGGTCATAATAATCTATCTACTCGTGTTGTAGATATTTTTGCACCTATTGGAAAAGGGCAAAGAGGGCTTATTGTTGCACAGCCTAAAACAGGTAAGACCGTACTGTTAAAAGATATTGCAAATGCAATTGCAGCCAACCACCCTGAGGTATATATGATGGTGCTTCTTATAGATGAAAGACCAGAGGAGGTTACAGATATGGCTAGGAGTGTGAAAGGAGAGGTTATTGCATCTACTTTTGACGAGCCTGCAGATAGGCATGTGAAGGTTGCTAATATTGTATTGGAAAAAGCTAAGAGATTGGTTGAGTGTGGCCACGATGTAGTTATTTTATTAGATTCAATAACTAGACTGGCAAGAGCATTTAATACAGTTCAACCTGCTTCTGGTAAAGTTCTTAGTGGTGGTGTAGATGCAAATGCTCTGCATAAGCCAAAAAGATTTTTTGGAGCTGCTCGTAATATTGAAAACGGTGGATCTTTAACAATCTTGGCAACAGCTCTTACAGATACTGGTTCTAAAATGGACGAGGTTATATTCGAGGAGTTTAAAGGTACAGGTAATATGGAGCTACAGTTAGATAGGAAGCTTTCTAACAAGCGTGTGTTCCCTGCTGTAGATGTTACTTTAAGTAGTACTAGAAGAGAAGACCTTCTCTTTGATAAGGAGTCTTTAAACAGAGTATGGATCTTAAGGAATTATCTTGCCGATATGAATTCTGTTGAGGCAATGGAGTTCATGAAAACTCGTTTATTAAGAACAGAAAATAATCATGAGTTTCTATTCTCAATGAATGGCGAATAGAGATTTTTCTAAGACTAAAGTTTCCCACCTCTCAACTAGCAGATAAACAATACATGAAGCAGTGTTTTGGTGAAATTTTAGTTATAATATTGTTGCAAACATTTTATCTAATAATTCATCTGATTTTTCCCTAGGAGACGATTCCCTAGGAGATGATTACTCATAACTTATTTACAGTGTGGTAGTTAGCTTTTGGAAATAACCCCTTTTGGGTTCATTTAGAAAATTAAATGCTTGGTTACTAGGTATTTACGCGCAATCATCTCCTGGCAATATTTGCTCTGCTCTGCTCAACATAAAGCAACATCTCTTTTTTAGCTAATTAGATGAAGTGGTTTGAGGAGTGATTTTGTGTCAACAAGTTACAGGGTGGAAAACTTTAATTTGATGTTGTTTTAATTGGAGTGTGGGCGTGCTAAAATGGGAATGTGCTACAATCCAAAAAGGTGGAGAGTAACTCCCATTATTAATCCTACAGCCATGTTTATTGCTTTTGCTTTGAAAAAGCTTCTTTTGCTTTCTGCTAGCAGTGGAAGGGCTGCATGCCCGTCTTGAACAATTGAACTTGCAAATAAAACACTAAAAGGTATAATCCCAGTTGAAAAAAGTGTTATGAATACCATGTGAGGCCCAGACTCTGGGATTAGACCAACAAGTACTGCTAGTAAAATCATTACATACATATTCTGGGCAATCCACTCTTCTAAATGGAGGAATTGCATGCCAAAGTTTATTACTAGTAAGACACCAAATGTCCATAAAAATATTGATTTTAAATGTTTGCGAATCACATGGTTCCAAAGGTGCTCTTTAATAAAGTGGTCATTTGATTTTAGAGTGAGTAGTAAAATAACAACACTTAAGCCTGCGAAAAATAGGTTAACCCATCTTTCACTAAAAACATCAAATGTTGCATGGCTATGACCCTGATGGGTGTGTAGTGCTTGTTCTTGAATTGTGTGGTCGTGCTCTAAAAGCCCCATCACTATTGCAGCAATAAAGAGGAGTATCCCTAAAATAATTAGTGCGCGTTCCTTAGAGATGTTTTTTAGGTTGCTCCCAATTTTATTGTGAAAAATTGAATTTTTTTTGTGATTGTGTGAGCTGCAACAATCTGCATGAACTTGGTAGTGATTTGAGTTGAATGGTGCAACCTCTTTTTTAACAAATTTATCTACAACTATTCCAACTATTATAGCTGTAGCAAAAAGGGCTATAAAAAGAATAATGGCTGTTTTAGGAATAAGAGCAAGCATAAAAAATGCCTCATCGCCAGTGGTGGCAATCATCATAGCTACTAGTGCTCCAAAACTCAATATCCTATGAGTATAGAGAGAAACAACTGCAAACCCTCCAACACATCCAGGAATTATACCTAGTAGGGTGGCAATGAAAATCTGTTTAATAGAGGAGTCTTTTAATTTTCTAAAGGAGTTTCCACTAGTATGAATATTGATATATTCTATTAATAGCATCATTATCATTACTAGGCCTGTAATGAGTATGCTGTTTTTAAGCGCGCTTAATATTATTGGACTCATCTACTTTATTTTTAAATTCCCAATGACTATTTAACAATTGGTTTGCTCAAGACTTATATTTGAGACTTATATAAGTCCATTAATTTTGTGGCAGCAGCAAAGGAACTTATTTCTCCATGTAGTACTTTGGATTCGTAATCTAAAATACTGTTTTTTACTATTTCATTTTCAAAGAAGTGCTCTTTAAGCTCTTCTTGTATAGTTTCGTACATCCAAAAACGAGATTGTTCCCTTCGTTTATGCAAGTAATAGCCACTTTTGTGAGCCATATCAAAGTATTCTGTGATTTTCTCTAACACCTCTTCAAGGCCTAGTTTGGTTACAGAAGAGGTTGAGAGTGCTGTTGGTACCCAGCCAGATTCTGTTGGAGGGAATAGGTGAAGAGCGTTTTTGTAGAGAGCTTTTGCTAGAGTAGCTTTATCTTTATTATTCCCATCGGCTTTTGTGATTGCTATAAGATCTGACATCTCCATTATGCCTCTTTTAATTCCTTGGAGTTCGTCTCCTGCTCCTGCAAGCATTAGAAGTAAAAAGAAATCACACATTGAGTGAACAGTTGTTTCAGATTGACCAACACCTACGGTTTCAATAAATATAACATCGTAACCTGCAGCTTCGCATAGAATTATGCTCTCTCTTGTTTTTTGAGCAACTCCACCAAGTGAACCGCTACTTGGGCTTGGACGTATAAAGGCGTTAGGGTCGTTACAAAGTGTTTCCATTCGGGTTTTGTCTCCTAAAATGCTTCCTTTACTTTTCTCACTACTTGGGTCTATTGCTAACACAGCAAGTTTATGCCCTTTGTTGGTTATTAAGCTTCCGAATGCTTCTATGAATGTACTCTTACCAGCACCTGGTACTCCAGTAATTCCTATACGCATAGATTTGACCGCATGGGGAATGGAGCGTGTAATAATTTTTTGTGCCATTGCTCTATGGTCACTTTTAGAGCTTTCAACAAGGGTTATTGCTTGGCTAAGAATTGATGTATTTCCAGATGTGATACCCTCTACATATTCATCTTCGCTAAGAAGTTTAACTCTGTTTTTTTTATAAAAATTTTTTAGGTATGGGTTAATTGCAGGAGGTTGCTCAATTCCTTGATTTACCTTTAAAGCGCTTTCAAAATCTTTTTTTTGCATCTCTTTCTCTAAATTTTAAATTAATGCTACTACTGAACAATGTGGCCTGTGAGTACAAAATTCATTACAGGTCTAGATGGTGAGTTACTTATAACAGATACTAAGAATGTTTGTTCTCCAATCTTTTCTGAAGTATTAACTGTTATTTCTATTACCCCAGTCTCTCTGGGTGCAATTATATTAGGATATTTTGCATTAATATTTGAAAGTTCAGATTCAACTTTTCTAATAAGTAGGTCTCTGCGACCAAGGTTCCGAACTCTAAAGCTTGTTTTAACTAGATCTCCTTGTTTTATCTCTCCAAAATTGTAGCTAGAAGAGCCTGCCATTGGAAGAGGAGCACTGTTTTTCTCTTCTTTAGTGAGGTTAGAAAAATTGTCTCTAATTGAGGCATATATTTTCAATTCTTTATCATTAACTTTTTTCCCGTTTACAGTTATATCATTACTAAAAGTGCTCTTTCCCCACTCTTTAGTTTTGTACGTGTCTATAGTAAAAACCAAGTTGTCTCTTTTATTGGCTTCAATCACAATAGGATTGGGTTTAATAGAGAGTCCCTCTTTAAGGTTAGTAAAGGTTACTTCTATTTTTTTGTTAGAGGTGTTTGCTACCTCTATTACCAGAGAGTTAACATTGTCTTTTGCAATACTTCCAAAGTCTATATATGACTTGCGAAAAGAGAGACCATTATAGTTTTCGGGGAAGAGTTCGCTAAGAGATTTTAGCTTTTTATGAACAACACCCTTTAATCTAAGTATTATAGGTTTGGGCTCTCCTGTGATATAAACTGTTAAGGATTTATCGAAAGGGTAGGGCCCTTGGTCATTTAGAAAAGTGACCGATATGTTTCCACTCTCATTGGGCATAATAGGTTGTTTGGTCCATTTTGGTTGTGCACAGCCGCAAGAAGATATTACTGTTTGAATAACTACGGGTTGGTTAGAGATGTTTTTAAAGGAGAAGTTGCAACTATGATGCCCCGAGTTTAACATTATATCACCAAAATCATGTACTGTTTTATTGAATTTAACATTACTTTGCTGAGAGTAACTTATGGAATAGAGGGCTAGTAAAACTGTAATTAAAAAAGGTTTAATATATGTGGCTCTTTTCATGTTTTATTTTTTACTAAAAAAGTTTAGTTTATAACTTATCTGTTATGCTTACAAAGATACGATTTGTATTTGTTCTATTAAATCAAATTTCTATCTTTGTGCCAACAAACCAATTTAAAATTTAGTTACAATGGCTTACAAAATTTCAGATGACTGCACAGCGTGCGGAACTTGCATTGACGAGTGCCCAGTAGAAGCTATAACTCCTGGTGATATCTATGTTATAGATCCTAACATTTGTACAGATTGTGGTTCATGCGCAGATGTGTGTCCGGTTAGTGCAATTAGCCCAGAATAATTATCATTACTTTATGATAAAAAAGCAAGGATGGCCTTAATAAAAGGTCATCCTTGTTTTTTGTACTGCTAGTAGTAGCATGTTAATAGACAATCATTTTGTTTTTGCTTCCATGAAGAGTGTAGAGGTTTAATAGTGTTATACCTCTGGAGTCTTTTACAGATGCTTTAAAACTATATTCACCTGGAGTTGGTTGAAAGCTTAGTGAGAACTCTTTTAATGAAGCTTGTTTGTTGTTGTTACTTGATACTTCTGGTTTCAAAATAAATTCATTAAAGAGTTTATCTCCTTTATATATATGTAATATTACTTCGCTCTCCTTCCAATTGTGAGCAGTTAATATATAAATTGTGTTTTTTTCTCTCCACTCTCCTCTTTCATAAATAATAGTTTTTCTATCTGTTTTTGAAGGGAAGGAGATGTTAATATGAGGTTCATTCATGTAATCAAGATAATCATTCGATTGTGATTCGGTAAAAGCAAGTGCATTCCAAGTTGGAACCTCTTCTAGTGCCGTTTTTTGGCAAGAGTAAAAAAGCGTAGCTGTTAAGAGTAGAAGTGTGATTTTTGTTTTCATGTTATAATGCTTAAGGTTAATAAATTAGTTGTTATTTGTAAGTTGCTTTTGTATTACCATATTACATACCAATTTTGAACGTATACATTGCCAGGTGTAACTTCAATTGAGATGCTATTTATTGCAGCTAATAGTTCTTCTTCTGTATGTGAGTACTCAAAAAAGATTACTTGAGTGTTACCTCCAATACTATTATGTGGATAATCGTTATTTTGTATGTTATCTAGTGTAAGCGTTCCATTTTTTGTGTAAGTTGTTCCGTTTTGTTTATATGAGTATGTTATATTTACTGACACATGTTGTGCAATTGCGTTTATAATTGTCATATTTGACTGCCTAGTTAGGTTTGCTCTTAAATAAAGTGTAACTGCAGCGCTTGTCTTTTGGTTTGTTATGGGGTTATATTCGGGTAATTCATGAGTGCCTACATATAGTGTTATTTGGTCATATACATTTACAGTGCAGTAATCTTCAAATGGGCCATCTGTACTTTTAACTGTAATTATAGCTGTACCATAACTGTGAGTAGTTAATTTTCCTGTTGTTGGGTTTACTGATACAACACTTGGGTTAGAAGAGCTCCAACTGCGCTCTTTATTTGTGGCATTTGTAGGATAGATAGTTGATTCTAGTTGGTGGGTATTGCCATTAATAAGCTGTAAAGAGTTGTCACTAATAGAGATGCCAGTTACATCTATATTAGGTGGGGGAACATCATGTAAATCAGATACGTCTACTCTCCAAGAGTTTTCATTTATTGAACTACCATTAAAGACAATAGTCTCTTTATAGTGTTTGCCTCTAACTATATCGTAATTATTTGTTGTATTTAGGCCTATGAAGTTTCTGTATTTAACTGTTCCCGTTTTAGCCGGGCTACTATAGCTTGCGGTTATCTCTACAAAGGTGCATTGATTCTCTTTTGACCCAGGGTGTTTTAATCTTGGGTTGCTGTTGGCTCCTATTGTTCCTTGCATATTTTCGAACATGTATAAAGGAGTTGCACTAATGTGGCTTGTAGGCTCTGTATTAGATCCCTCTAAAACATCTCCATTAATTGCTATTTGGGAACTATTAGGGATGTTAGAAGCCAAATAACTACATTCAGTAGGAGTGTTTTTTAATTGAATCTTTTGGATTGTTATATTTACATCTTTATCTAAGTTGGATTTGTCAAATAGATAGGTGATTTTCGAGACCATTCTTGTAAGAGGAATGGTTATGTTTTTATTATTTAGAGTAAAGTTCTTGGTAACTTCTCCAGAAAAAATAGTATTGCCTTGTGTGCCAAGTATGCTACTATGTTTGGAGTTTCTTAGTTGGGTTAATGTATTACATTGGCTAAAATCTATATTTCCAACGTTGGCTATTGCCGCTATAGTTTTTTCTCCAAAATTTATTTGAAGAGTGGTACTTAGTTGGTTATTTAGATATACTTTTTTAATGAGTTGTTGGTTCTGGTCAAAAATTAGTAAATTAATATCTAAAATATTTTCAGGTATAAGACCACTTTTTGTTTTACTATATGTGTTGAAATAGATAGTTAATAAGCAACTTTCATTCTTGTGGCTACAAGAGCTCTCTTTTTCACATCCAGCGAAAACAAATCCCAAAAGAATAATTAAGAACGAGCTTTTTATTGTAAGCTGTTGTAGTATCTTTTTTATAACTTTTTTTGGTTTCATTTTAATTTTTTTATTCAAAAAGATCTCTATTTAAATTATATTTATTGATTAGATAGCTTATCTCTGGATCTAACCCTCCTCTATAGGCCATTTTAAAATCTATCTCTTTTGATTTTAAAAAATAGGTTGCTGCTTTCTCTTCTAAACCTTTTCTTGCATAAATAATGGCCATCATATAGGTCTGTTTGGCGCTTACAGGAATCTGCTCTAATATTTTAAGCGCAGAGTGGTCGTGCCCTAGTGAGATGTGTGCTATAGCTGTGTTAATATCTTTATACTCGTTGAGTATAGAGAGTGCTTGTGTGTACTCTCTCTTTTTTAGCAATTCTAGCCCTTTGCTGTAGAGAGTATCTGGTTCTGTTGTGTGAATTGTATCTTTAACCATCCCTTTTCTTAAGAGATTTATTTTGAAACTAACTCTACGTAATTTGGGGTATAGGAACTCCTTTATGTAGCGGTAATCTTTTCGGTAGAGCTTTAGCTTTTTTTCTCTTTTATCTAGGTTCTCTATTTTCCATGATTGTAATAGAGCCTCTTTGTTTTCTACTATTGAGTCTCTTAGTAAAAGAAAATAGAGTTTGTCCCAATCTTCTGGTAGAGTTGCGGTTACTATTCTCTCATTATCTATTGTATGGCTGTTGTTTGAGCATTTTGTATGGTAATTGGCAACATCAAAAGATATTGTGTTGTTAGATAGTTCTTGAATATAGGAGTGTATATAGTTTTTAATTGAGTTAGCTCTCTTCTTGGAGAGTGCCTCATTTCTATGGTATAGCCCTTCTGGAGAAGAGAAGGAAGAGATGTAGAGAGAGTCTAAATCATACAAATCTTCTGAGATTATATTGAAAAAAACTTGATTGATTTTATCAATCTCTTTCTTGTTGTTTTTATAATTAGGTTGAATATCCCATATACCTACTGGAAAAGAGATATTTGCATCTAAATTAATCTGTATTTGTCTCTCAATAATCTTTTTTTTATACCGTGAAATCTCTTGTACAAGCCCACTCATTGAAGAGACATTATATATTATTGTATCTGAAGTTTTTAACTCTACTTGAGTGCCGTTTAAATCTCTAATTGAACTAGATATCCATAAAGAGAGACGTGAGGAGTTTTCATTTGTGTAGATATCTTGTGTGTAGTGATATTTAAAACTACCATCTTTATTGCATATAATAGAATCTAAGTGGGCTCCAGTGTAGTATGGAGTTTTTACATATTTGTTAAATTTTTTATCTATATCTCTTTTTTTGCGGTTATTTCTATTAATTAGCCAGGTTTTTAAATATTGTTCTATAATAAGCTTCTCTGTTACTCCAAATTCTGTTTTTAAAGTGTCGTTTGTTGTGCCATATATTGCAAGTGAGCTTGGTAAGTTTCTTTCTAAAAAAATAGCAAGGTTTGGTAGGTAGGCATATACTTCAAGAAAATTAACAGTGTCTGGTATTATTGATTTAATATATTTTTCAAATTTTTTGTACCCTTTCTCTTGTGATTTTTTAAACTCTTTTCCACTCACAATTATTTTTTCAAAAGGCATAGTCTCTTCTCCTCTTTGTAGAATTGGTGTCATAACTATTTGGCAATTACTATTCTGCAACACGCTTGGAAGTGTAATGGTAAAGCCTAATGTGATTATGCCGTTTCTCTCTGCTATATTATTTGCTTTTGCGCTTATTGTTATTTCATTAAGATGTCTTAATCCTACGAGTTGTCCACTCTCTTTATCTACTACTGCTTCATTAAAAATAATCTCATCTCCCTCTTTGTTTGTAAATGTGAATGAGTTATTGTTTCTCTTTTCTGAATTCTCGTTATATGAGATATTATACTCATCTTGCTCTGAGCTATAACTTAAACCAGGTACCGGATTTTCTTTAATAAGACGGTAGAGGGGTTTGTTACAACTATTTACTATTATTACTATTATTATTATAATTTTTATTTTCATTTACATAACATATATTAGTGACAAGGAAATTTTTGCTGGAAAGAGCTTTATCCCAGACCAGTTTCCTTCATAGTCTCCACAATGTTTTCGTTGGTATTTGTTGTATTTAATCCAACCTGAATAGAAGCCTGCCTCGGCTTCTAAATTCCACCTTTTAGAGAGCATTTTGGCATAACCAGCACTTATGGTAACTCCTGCTCCTTTTCCGTAATAGCGAAGTGCTTTTATACCGGTATTAAATTGAGCTATTGTTATATTTATCCCTCCAAAATAGCCTGAGTAACTATGCCATTGCCACCATCTTATTCCCGGTTGTAACATTATGTGCTTTATTTTTTTATTATTGCTGAATGTTATGGGATTCCAAGAGATTGGAACGTGGGCTGTTACTTTTTTAGAAAAAGCTTTGGATAGTTCAATATTTATAGAGCCAACTGCCAGTAGAGCCATATTTACACCTATTGAGTGGTTTTGAGCGTTGCAGTTAATGGGTTTTAATGGCAGTATTATTATTCCAATGCAAATTATATGTCTTAGTTTATTTAGTTTCACTTAAATGAATGTTATTTACCTCTTCTTTTTTCCATGACTCCACAGATGTGTTTTCAAAAACAATTTTATTTGAGCCAACTTTAACTCTGTATTTATATTGAGTGCCTCCTTCAAATCCATTTGGAGGAGATGGAAGAGAGAATAGGTATTTGTTTTCGGTTTTTATATTTTTACTACTACTTAATGTGAGGTTTAGTTCTATAGGAATTTCTCTCCCTTTTTGTATTGGTAGAACTATATAAGATGCTCTATTTTCATCTAGATTCATCTTTTCTTTGGGAGTTGTAATTTTACTACATGGGTTTATTTTACCACTTGCAAGAGTTATAGTTTGGAGAGAATCTGGAACTCCTATCTTTACTAGTGTAAGTTCTATTTTTTGAGACTCAATGAGAGGATTTACTTGAACAGTAATTAAGCTCGATAGATGTTTAAAATTAAACGTTACCTGGGTTTGATTA
>JAQVZL010000106.1 GCA_028708215.1 Bacteroidales bacterium | reverse complement strand
TGCTCTGCTCAACATAAAGCAACATCTCTTTTTTAGCTAATTAGATGAAGTGGTCTGAGGGTGGGAAACTTTAGTCTGCTGTGGTTAGCCGTTTAGTTTGTTGTAATCTGCTAAAAACTTCTCTAATCCAGAATCTGTAAGTGGGTGTTTAATAAGCCCCATAATTGCATCTAACGGGCATGTAGCAACATCGGCCCCTGCCTCTAAGCATTGAATAATATGCATTGTGTGTCTAATAGATGCTGCTAAGACTTCTGTTTGGTAACCATAATAGTTGTAAATATTTACAATCTGTTGAATAAGCCCTACTCCATCTGTAGAAATATCGTCTAAGCGGCCAATAAATGGCGAAACGTAAGATGCCCCTGCCTTGGCAGCCAATAGAGCCTGGCCTACACTAAACACCAATGTACAATTGGTGCGAATACCATTCTCGCTAAAATATTTTATTGCCTTAATCCCCTCTTTTGTGCAAGGGACTTTAACTACTATTTGCTGGTGCAATGCAGCCAACTCTTTACCCTCTCTTATCATTCCCTCTAAATCTGTAGCTATAACCTCGGCGCTTATATCTCCCTCTACAATATTACAGATATCTACATAGTGTTTTTTTATATTCTCTTCTCCTTTAATGCCTTCCTTGGCCATTAGAGATGGATTTGTGGTAACTCCGTCTAAGATTCCAAGTTCATTTGCCTCTTTAATTTGGGCGATATTTGCAGTGTCTATAAAAAATTTCATAATAAAGCTATTTTAACAATTGAGATATTTTAGCCACAAATATACCACTAAATTTTAACTAACTTTGTGTAACTCGTATAGAGTTTTATAAATAGATATAATTATAATTAATAAATAATAAAATGGCAGAAAAAATTTTAAATTTTAGAGCAAAAAACAGTACTACCATTCTTATAATGGCTGGTGGCTCTGGCGAGAGATTTTGGCCACTCTCAACTAAAGAGAGACCTAAACAACTTTTAAGATTAATAGACCCAGAGAAGTCTCTTATTCAAATGACTGTAGGCCGAGTTACTCCCTTAGCTCCAATTTCTAATATCTATATTGCTACCAACGCAATTCAAGCTCCTGCTGTAAAAGAGGAGCTCCCAGAACTCCCAGAAGAGAACATAATTATTGAACCCGCATTCAAAGACACCGCTGCAGCCATTGGATTTGCCTCAATAATTATAGAGAGAGCCAACCCTGGCTCTACAATGGTTGTTCTTGCTAGTGACCATCTAATAAAAGACGAAGCAAAATTTCGCTCTACTATAGAGTTAGCAGTTGAAACAGCAAACAGAGAGGAGGCAATTGTTACCTTAGGTATAAAACCCTCCTACGCAGAGACTGGCTACGGCTATTTAGAGATTGAAAATCCAAGCTCGGCACAACAAAGCACCAGAGAAGAGCAAATTCCAGCTCCAGTTAAAGTTATAAGATTTTGCGAAAAACCTGCAGCCCCTTTAGCTGCTCAATATCTAAAAGGAGGGCGCCATTTGTGGAATAGTGGAATGTTTATCTTTAAAACAAGTGTAATGCTAGATGCTTTCCGCCATCTTTTGCCAAACCACCACCAATCACTCATGAAAATTCGCGATTTAAAAGATGAGATGCGCAACCCGAACAACCAAGAACTCAAAAATATTTTCACAACTTTTGAAAAAATCTCTATAGACTATGGAATTATGGAGCAGTTTAAGAACACTTTAGTTATTCCATCTGATTTTGGTTGGAACGATATAGGAAGCTACCCTGCCCTGGAAGAGGTTTTTGAAGTCAATGTAAACAATACAATTGTAAAGGGCACTACCACCAAAGAGCTAAAATCTGCAAACAATATAGTTATAAGCACCACTGGGAAAAAAATCTCTCTTCTAGGAGTAAACAATATGGTAGTAGTTGAAACTCCCACAGACATACTCATTTGCAGCAAAGAAGAGGCTCAAAATATTAAAAAAATTATTTAAAAACTCTCCCAAAGCTTTTAAAAGCTTTGGGAGAGTTTTTAGAGCAGATTTTAATTTTTTATTTGTAAATTGCATCTAATATTTATGTGTCCTAATTTCTTTTAAGCCAAATTTTTAATAATAATTATATATACATACAAGATGTAAAGTCCATTCCTAAAGAGGCCTTAGCAGAGAGAGATTTGTTTAAACTAGCTCAAATAAAACAGGTAGAGAGACCGAAGGAGCACAAGAGCTAATTGAAAATCCTGTTATTCTTGTAGCAGAAGATGTTCAAATGAATCTGCTTCTAATAAGAACATTAATTAAAAACTTCATTCCCCACGCTAAAGTTTTTGAAGCATATAATGGAGTAGAGGCATTTAACATTGCAACTACCCAAAAGCCAGATCTCATATTTATGGATGTACAGATGCCAGAGATGGATGGCTTGGCAGCTACAAGACAAATTGGCACCTAGCTTTAGTAATCCAAAAAACAAGAAAATGAGTAAACCTAAACAAGAAGTAGAAAAGGAGAAAATAGAAGACATTTTAACTCATTACAATGAGAAAGAGATACTTCAAAGAGTAGACAACAATCGCGAAATTTTAGGAGACCTTATTAACTCTTTGGAGTCTGAAATGGAAGATAGTATTGCCAATCTTGAAAGTGACCTATTAAATTCAAGAGATAGCGAGGCTCGTAATGTAGCCCACAAAATAAAAGGGGTTGCACTAAATATGAGCTTCCCTACCTTAGTAGAGATAAGCAAAAAGATAGAGCAGGCAATTATTAACAAAGATCCAGAAAGAGACCACATATTTAAAGAGATTAAAGAGGAGTGGGAAATTGTCAAAAAAATTCTTTACTCCAAAAAAACTACATAATTATGAAAATTCACGAATATCAAGCAAAAGAGTTTTTTTCTAATTATGGCATACCTACTGCAGAGGGTATTGTATGCCGTAATGTTGAATCTTGTACAGATGCATATTGCGATTTACACTCCACTAAAGTTGTTATTAAAGCTCAAGTTTTAACTGGAGGCAGAGGCAAAGCTGGTGGTATTAAATTAGCCTCATCTATGGAAGAGGTTGCTAAACACTCAAGCTCAATTATTGGGATGGATATAAAAGGCTATACCGTAGATAGAGTTATGGTTGCTCAAGCAGTTAATATTGAAAGCGAGTACTATATTAGCCTGGTAATTGATAGGAATACAAAATCTACTCTATTAGTAATGAGCAAAGAAGGTGGTGTAGATATAGAAGAGGTAGCTGCTAAAACTCCAGAAAAAATTTTTAAGATAGCTATAGATCCATTTATTGGAATACCCAATTTCCTTGCAGCTTATGCAGCTCGCATGTTATTTGACAATAATAGC
>JAQVZL010000105.1 GCA_028708215.1 Bacteroidales bacterium | reverse complement strand
AATTTTCCCTGGGAGACGATTTCTCGGGAGATGATTGGTTGTAACTTATTTACAGTGTGGTAGTTAACTTTTAGAAATAAGCCCTTTTGGGTTCATTTAGAAAAATTAAATACTTGTTTGCTAGGTGTTTACGCGCAATCATCTCCTGGCCTAAAATAATTTATATCGAATGATGCTGTAGGGTAGCTTGTTATGAATTAAGTTAGGGAAAATAGTTTCTTTGATGAGTTTAAAAATCTAACTTTTTATATTAAATAATTAAGTTTGTAGATATTTGATAATACTAGATATGATAATAGCTGTTTAGTAGAAAGATTTAAGATAATAGCTGTTTTACAGAATGAGATATGATAGTAAATATATCATGGTTGAGATATGGTAGTAAATATATAATAGAAAGAGATATGATAGTAAATATAAGAGAGGCAGAATCTAAAGATATTGAGTTGATAGTAGAGTTTCAGAAAGAGATGGCGTTAGAAACAGAAAATCTTAATCTTGACAGGTCTGTTTTATTTGAAGGAGTAAAGGCTGTTCTTAATGATGAGAATAAAGCTCACTATTTTATTGCAGAAAGCGAGCAGGAGCCAATTGGTATGCTCATGATTACAAAAGAGTGGAGTGATTGGAGAAATGGTTGGGTGTGGTGGATACAATCTGTATACACTAAACCTGGCTTTAGAAGAAAGGGAGTTTACAAATTACTCTATGAGTATATTAAAAAGCTTGTTGTCAATTCAGATAATGTTTGGGGTATACGTCTATATGTAGATAAGAGGAATATTCCTGCCCAATCTGTCTATGACTCTTTAGGTATGTCTGGAGAGCACTATTCTACTTTTGAATGGATGAGAGAATGATTTTAAAAAAGAGTGGGGAGTTTTATAAATTACTCTCTTTTATTTTAGGCGCTGCTATAATTGTGGTCTCGTACTACATAGGTGAGTTTTTAAGTTATCTTATTTTGGGTTTTATCTCTCCAGCAGTAATGGGTATGCTGGTTCTTTTTGGGCTTCTTAAGAGTGGAGTTATTAAACCTGCATGGGTGGAGTTAGCTTCAAACTTTTTATTAGAAAATCTTATGCTCTTTTTTATTCCAGCAACAGCAGGAGTGGCATTGGTTCCTTTTAGTGCAGTGAGAGATCATGCAGCTGCAATACTTATTTCGGTTATAGTTAGTACTTTTTTGGTGCTTTGGATTGTGGGATATGTTATTGATATATTTGAGTTTAAAAGAGATGTTAATCAAAAGGGTTCTAACTTATGATTAATTTGCAATTAGAAATATTATTTATTCTGCTCACTGTTGCTGCCTATATTTTAGGGAAGTTAGTTTATAAAAAGAGTAAAGTGATGCTCTTGCATACTATTATAGTAGCAACAGCTTTTATAATTCTCTTTTTTGGAATAACAGGTAATAATATTGAGTTATATGAGCAAAACACAAAAGTAATTAGGTATGTGCTTAATTTATCTGTAGTTGCATTTGGGTTTTTGCTTTATAAAAATTATAATTTTATTAAAAGTAGGGGGCTCTCTATTTTATTGGCTACCTTTTTGGGGAGTTTATCTTCTATTGTCTCTGTGGGCTTTATCTCTATTTTATTGAAGGCAGATTTACAGATGATAATAACTCTGTTGCCTAAATCTATCACTACTCCTATTGCAATAGGGCTAAGCGAGCAAGCTGGTGGCGTTGTTTATTTAACAGCAGTAGTTGTTATTTTATCTGGTATTTTTGGAGCAGTAGTAGGCCCTTGGTTTTTAAAAGTAGTTGGAATTAGATCTAGAGTAGGAGTAGGTTTATCTATGGGCTCTGCAGCTCATGGGGTGGGAACGGCTAAAGCGCTTGAAATGGGTGCGTTAGAGGGAGCATTAGGAGGGTTAGCAATTGCCTTAATGGGGCTATTTACTTCTATTCTTATACCTTTGTTAGTGCCTGTTATTAAGCTAGTAATAGGTTGAATTTTCTTGTATATTTGCATGATTATGAAAAATGAGAAGCTAAAAAAATATTTGCTTATATTTATTTTTATTGTAACCTTAACTGGACTATCTATTGATTTATATAGCAGAGCATTAGAGCAAGGAGTGGTGAAAGCCTTTGGTGCATTTAAGTTTTTTACTCTCCAATCTAATTTGCTATTACTGTTCTATTCGGCCACTGAACTATTTTTAGGAAAAATACCTAAAACTAAATTACATTCATTTTTATTAGGCCCTCTTACAGCATACATTTTACTTACTGGGACAGTCTATTTAATAATTCTAGAGCCAATATATGATTTGCATGGATTAGAGAGAGTTTCTTCTATACTGCTACACTATACTTCACCTCTGTTAATGTTTGCCTATTGGTTAATTACAGAAAAGAGAAGATATAGATTTGCCGAGGTTTTTAAATGGCTTATCTATCCAATTGCTTTTATGATTTGGGGGCTTTTTAGGGCTCTGCTGTTTAAAGATTACCTCTATCCATTTTTTGATATATCTGAGTATGGAGCGGCAGTTGGGATCTATTTATTATTTGTGGCTATGGGTTTTGCAGCAATGATTATTATGCTTATTATCATAAATAATTACTACTTACCTAGTACCAAAACTAAGAAAGAGAAGATTAAAGTTATTAGACGTAATTAAAAGGAATCATAAGCAAAAAGAGCTATCAAATAAGAATTTATTCGATAGCTCTTTTTTGTTTTTGCAATTCACTGGATAACTAAGATAGTTTATGAATTGCTAATCCACTTCTTAGTTTAGGCTCAAACCATGTAGTTTTTGGTGGCATAATGTTACCAGTGTCTGCTATGTTTACTAGTTGTTTCATAGAAACGGCGTACAAAGCAAATGCTGCTGCCATTTCACCTGAGTCTACTCTTCTACTTAGCTCCTCTAAACCTCTTATTCCACCAACAAAGTCTATACGGTTATCTGTTCTTAAATCTTTTATATCTAGTAATTTATCAAATACTAAATCTGAAAGTATAGTTACATCAAGAACTCCTATAGGGTCGTTATCGTTATATGTTCCAGGTTTTGCAGTTAACGAGTACCATTCTCCTTCTAGATAGAGAGAGAAGTTATGAAGGGTATTTGGTTTGTATATCTCTTTACCTTTTTTCTCTATAGTAAAGTTCTCTTCTAGTTTTGTTAAGAACTCCTTAGGAGAAAGACCGTTAAGGTCTTTAATAACTCTATTGTAATCTATAATTTTTAAATGGCTTTCTGGAAATACAACTGCTAAAAAGTAGTTATACTCTTCATTGCCAGTATGTGAAGGGTTGTTCTTTCTTTTCTCTTCTCCTACAAGGGCTGCTGCTGCTGTTCTGTGGTGGCCATCGGCAACATAAAATGCTGGAA
>JAQVZL010000051.1 GCA_028708215.1 Bacteroidales bacterium | reverse complement strand
GTTAATAATAACTTCTTGTTTTGTATACATACTTATCATTTATTAAGAACGGATAGAATCCATTCAAGGTTGTAAGTGGTATACTTTTCGATTGTAATTTGGGGCAGTTTTCAGTTAATATATACAGTCAAGGCCTCTAGTGCTCTTTTAGGATCTACATCTTTGTCTTCCCACACATATGAGAAAATATCTGGGTTCTTGCATGTTTGATTAAAGTTTTTGCATAAAACCTCTAGCAATTTGTTCTCGTTCATAGAGAGAACAGTTGTAGACCCATCTTGCATATAAAGACTTCTCTCTTCGGGAGTGTAGGTGACTGTACCTAAAGTGTATAGATCGCTTTTTGTTGCAGAGACCAATAAGCTTTTTTGAACCCTAATAAGAAGTTCTCTAAGCCCAAATGGTTTTTTTAGATAGTCGGTACATCCAATCTCAAATCCATTAACAACGCTACTATCGTCACTAATTGAGGTTATAAAAATAATAGGAATGTTTTTATCTGTGGCTCTAATAATCTTTGCTAGTTCAAAGCCATCTATCTCTGGCATGTTTACATCAAAAAGGAGTAAATCTGGGCGAATTAGATGGTATTGCTCTAATGCAGATTTTCCATCATTTACAAATGTGACCTCATACCCATTCATTTTAAGGAACTCACACATTGCATATCCAAAATTTAATTCATCATCTGCCAATAGTATCTTTTGTGCCATGTTCTTCTTTTTTTAATGATAAAGTAAACTTACTGCCTTTTCCTACTTCGCTCTCTAAGCTTATTTTTCCCTTATGCGTTTTAACCACCCAAGTAACATAACTAAGACCTAGCCCAAAGCCCTTCCCTTTTTGGGAATGCTCTCTCTTACTAACTCTATAGAATTTTTCAAACACTTTTGCCTGTTCTTCTTTAGGTATACCAATTCCATTGTCTTCTACCTCTATATTACAATATTTGTTATTACAGTTAACAGAAATATTAATCTCTACAGGGTGGTTAGAGTATTTAATTGCATTATCTATAAGGTTTCCTATAGCGTTGGTAATATGCGGCTTATCTGCATATATAAATTCAGACCCTGGGCATAATGTAGAGTTAATTGTAATACTTTTATTCGGATTTATATTGTGTCTTGCTATATGAGGGTCTATTGCTTCATTTATGTTAAAGAGGCTTCTGTTTATAGTTGCATGCCTCTTTTCAAACTTGTTAATGTCTAGAATATTCTCAATAAGTCCGTTCAAAAAGTAGAGTTGTTCTTTCGCTTTTAAAAGGAAGTATCCAGAGTTTTCCCCTGTTGCCATCTCTCCAACCTCTAAGTTAGTGATAGAAGATTGTAGAGGAGACCTTAACTCATGTGTAAGGAAATGGGTTATGTTCTCTTTAACTTTTGCTAGTGATACTTGCCTGTATAACATTCGGGTTTGCATA
The DNA here is from genome assembly GCA_028708215.1 of Bacteroidales bacterium. Lineage (GTDB taxonomy): Bacteria > Bacteroidota > Bacteroidia > Bacteroidales > UBA932 > Bact-08. Next base: position 12,907 of record JAQVZL010000051.1, on the reverse strand, counting down.
ATAATGCTAAATAGAATGAAAATAGTTACTACTAAAGATAATATTAATAGAACTATAAGGTCTCCCTTAAATACAGATTTAGGGTAAAAAACCTCTGCATTAATTATTAGATCTTTAGAAGCTGTTAGTGGAATTGTAGTCTCAAAGGAGGGAGTTATAAAGATAAAACCTGCTTTTTGGTTTGAATGTTTGGCTCTTTTAACTGTGTCCAGAGATGAGTAGGTTAAAATAAAATTGGTTGCTTTTCTAGCTTCTTCTAAAGAGTTTGAGAAAAAGAGAGCTAATGTATCTAGATTTAAAGGTGCGTCATCTTTATAAAGCTCTTGTAAAACCTCTTCTAAACTAACATTTGTTACTCCTTGTTTACTATCTTTTGCATCTATAACTTGAACATTTGAGGAGTTAGTTTGCTCATTTTTATAACTATTTGATAAAACTACTCTAAAATTTCTCTTTTGATTAAAATTTTCGAGCCTAAGATTTAGCTCTTTTTTAATAGATTCTTTAAGTATTGTCTCTGCCTGCTTCTCAAACTCACTCCTCTCATTATCAATGATTTTAAATAACCATATAGCCTGTAATCCTAGCAGGAATAAGATTGCAATTGTAGAAAAAGTTAAAGCGCGGTTTAGCATTTTGAGTAAGTTGTGAGCATTCTATGAGCGAGCTATGTGCAAATCTACTAATTATTATTAATTTATTTGTATTGCAAAACAACAATAACAGATATTAATTATTAAAAAAACAAGTCATGGAAACAACATTTGAAAAACTTAACGACCAAGAGATGATCAACGTAATAGGTGGTGACAGAGTAGCAAAAATTATTGATTCGAAAGGTAATGTTCTTTATATAATTATAGAGGAGTCAGAGATAGAATCTGAGTAGTTAATTGCTCAAAGAGTTCTGTCTTAAGGCTCACAACTTGCTCAAAAAGAGGAGCTTACTGCTTTGTGAATATAATTTTATTATATTTGTGCTTTACCATTTACTTTTACAAAACAGAAATAATTGAAAACTTTTAAATACTTTCCTCAAATTGATGCTACAGATTGTGGTCCGGCGGCATTGCGAATGGTTGCAATGCATTACGGGAAACACTTTAGTATGGATAATTTGCGAGAGAGATGTGAGAAGGGACGTTTAGGGGTTAACCTCCTTGGAATAAGCAAGGCTGCCGAAAGTATTGGTCTTAGGACATTGGGCGCAAGGCTCTCTTTTGAAGAGCTTTGTAAGGCTACTTTACCCGCTATTGTTCATTGGAATCAAAATCATTTTGTGGTTCTTTATGCAGTTAAAGGAAAAGGTAATAAAATTAAAATGCATATTGCAGACCCCGCTACGGGTATGGTTAAGTTAACTGCAAGTGAATTCAAGAAATCTTGGTTTAGTACTGTTTCTGGAAACGAGGGGCGTGGTGTTGCACTTTTTTTAGAACCCACTCCAAAATTTTATGAAGCAGAGGAAGACTCTACAGATTTTAAAGGTTTTAAATTTCTATTTTCATATCTTAAACCACATAAAAAGCTAATTACTCAACTTATAATTGGTCTTATAGCGGGTAGTTTAATTCAGCTTATATTCCCTTTTCTCACTCAAAGTATTGTAGATATTGGTATAGGAACCAGAGATATAAGCTTTATATGGCTAGTTCTTATAGCTCAATTAATGCTTGCACTAAGTGCAGCTTCGGTTGATTTTATTAGGGGGTGGATATTGTTGCACCTAGGAACTCGTATAAATATCTCTCTTATATCTGATTTTCTCTCAAAGTTAATGCGATTGCCAGTAGGCTTTTTCGATTCAAGAATTATTGGAGATCTGCTACAGAGAATTGGCGACCACAAAAGAATACAAGCTTTTCTTACTGGGCAATCTCTTAGAGTACTTTTTTCTGCAGTTAGTATAGTAGTTTTTAGTGTTGTGTTGTTATACTACAACCTGCTTATTTTTGGGGTTTTTGTTGCAGCGTCGGCACTATATGTTGTATGGGTGTTACTCTTTATGAAAAGAAGAAGGGAGTTAGATAACCGAACTTTTACTCAAAATGCAGCAAATCAAAGCTCTATAATTCAGCTAATAACTGGTATGCAAGAGATTAAACTTAACTCTTGTGAAAATCAAAAAAGATGGGAGTGGGAGCATATTCAAGCAAAACTATTTAAGTTGAATATTAAAGGCCTCTCTTTGGGCCAATATCAAGAGGCAGGTGGAACTTTAATTAACCAGTTAAAAAATATTTTCATAACCATTCTTGCAGCAAATGCCGTAATTAATGGCCAACTAACTTTGGGTATGATGCTCTCTGTTCAATATATTATTGGTCAACTTAATGCTCCTTTGTCTAATGTGATTGGTTTTATTAGAGCTTCTCAAGATGCAAAAATTAGTTTAGAGAGATTGGCAGAAGTGCATAACAAACAAGATGAAGAGGAGTCTACTGTGCCACTTCTTACAGATATACCTCCATCTAAACCTATTGAACTTGACAACCTCTCTTTTCGCTATGAAGGGGCTGGTTCCCCAACTGTTTTAAAAAAGATAAACCTCTCTATACCAAGTGGAAAAACAACTGCAATTGTTGGAATGAGCGGTAGCGGTAAAACCACATTAATTAAATTATTACTCGGCTTTTATAAACCTGTTTCTGGAGATATATTATATGGGGGGCACTCTCTCTCTTCTATAAGTATGAGTAAATGGAGAGAGAGGTGTGGGGTGGTTATGCAAGATGGTTTTATTTTCTCTGATACTATTGCTAGAAATATTGCTCCTTCTAGCGAGAAGATTGATAGTGAAAGACTCATAAAAGCAGTAGAAGTAGCTAGGATTAGAGACTTTATAGAGACGTTGCCCATGACTTATAACACTAAGATAGGACAAGAGGGGCTGGGCTTGAGTCAAGGTCAAAAGCAGAGAATTTTAATAGCTAGAGCTGTATATAAAGATCCCGAGTTTATTATATTCGACGAGGCTACTAATGCTCTTGATGCCAAGAATGAGAGAGAGATTATGAAGAATTTAGATGAGTTTTTCAAGGGAAGAACAGTTGTTGTAGTTGCACATCGCCTGAGCACTGTTAAAAATGCTCATAATATAGTTGTTTTAGACAATGGTATTGCCGTAGAGCAAGGTACACATAAAGAGCTAGTGGCTAATGGGAATATATATTACGAACTTGTTAAAAATCAACTTTATGTCTAAAGAGCGTAAAATAGAGATTCGTTCAGATGAGGTAAACGATATTCTTACTAAAACTCCAGCTTGGATGGTAAGATCTGGCTCTATTCTTATGTTGGGAGTGTTGTTATTAATTTTTGCAGGTTCGGCACTATTTAAATATCCCGATATAATAAATGCGCCAATAGTAATAACCTCACAAAATTTACCTGCTCAATTGATTGCTAAAAAACCTGGGAGTATAAAAACCATTATCTCTTCTAATGGAGCTTTTGTAGAGGAGGGAGATGTAATTGCAATACTAGAGAATCCTGGAATTTATGAACACTACTTAAAAGTTAAGGAGATTTGTAATGAATACCCAAACATTCAAAATAAGTTGCCAGAAAATTTGCAGCTAGGAGATATTCAACAGGTATATAGCCAATTTGTTAAAAGTTATAGGGAGTATCTCTCTTTTATCTCTTTAGATTATCATGCTAAAATGATCTCTTCTATTAGAAAAGAGATTGCTGTAAACCAAGAACAATTAAGAATTTCTGAGAGAAGAGTGCTTCTAGCGCAGAAACAGTTTAGTAATGCAGAAAAATTATACAATAGAGAGAAGAAACTTTTTAATGAAAGAGCAATTTCACAACAAGAGCTAGACAAAGCAGAGGGTTCGTTCCTTATGGTAGCACAACAGATGGAGAGCGCAAAAGAGGAGCTTAACCTATCTACTGCTGCACTTATAAAATCTAAACAGGCAATCTTAGATTTGGAACTAGATAAAGAGATGAGTGTAAACGAACTCAAAAGAGCTGTAGAGGCCAACTATTCTCTCTTGCTCTCTCAATTAAGAGAGTGGGAACAACTCAATCTCTTTGTGGCACCAGTTAATGGAAATGTTTCATTTACAAGTTTTTGGCAAGAGAATCAAAATGTTACTATAGGTGAGGTGGTTTTTACTATTTTACCAGAAAAAGAGAAAATGATTTCGGGAAAAATATATTTACCAATGAGTGGAGCAGGAAAGGTAGAGATTGGGCAAAGGGTTAATGTTAAATTAGATAGTTACCCTTATATGGAGTATGGAATGGTTGAGTCTTTTGTAACATCAATCTCTTTACTTCCTGCCTCTGTAAGAGAGGGCAGAGCCTATATTGTTAGCGTTAACTTTCCAGATGGTTTAAAGACCACATACTCTTTAGAGTTAAATTTTGGTGAAGAGATGCATGGTATTGCTCAGGTTATAACAGAAGAGGCTTCCTTGTTGCGGCGTGTACTATATCCTTTAAAGCACCTCTTTAACACACATTTTTAATAGAAATTGAATATGAATGTTATTTTCTCTTTAATTATAACTTCTTTCTTAGCAGGCTTTGTGACTAGTATAATTGCATTTTTTTTACATAGAGCAAGCTGGCCTAATAAAATTAAAAAGAGCTCACTCTCTTTCTTAAACTTGTTTGTAACTAACATATATCAATTTAATGGGAAATTTTTGGGAGTAGTATCGCTATCGGTATCTATAGCTTCCTCTGTAATATTGGGTAATGCTCTGTTTATTGCTTTTTACTGCGACTCTTTATCAAGTACTTACTGTGATATAGCAAAGATTTTTTTAGCTATAGTGTTTATAAGAGTTATTATTCTTCTGCTCTTTTACTCTCTTTTTTATGATAAAAACTATATAGAAGATTAACAATCTATATAATATTTCATATATTTGCCCCATGCAAAAAATTACAAGAACTTTATTCTCCCTTTTAGTTTTAGTGGCATATATGGTTACCACTATTGGCTTTGGTGTACATGAGTGTAGAGCTAAAGGGACAAAGCATATTCTTTTAATAAATAGCGATATAGCATGCAAGGAGATTCACCAGAACTGCTCTTGCAACTCAGAGGTGTGTAGCGTAGATAAACACTCTAGTAGCTGTTGTTCTACAGAAACTTATCATTTAGATTTAGATTATGTAAATAATTTAGATGATTCTAATAACTCTTGCTCTTTTGAGCCCTTTTCTATTTATTTTCCAACCATTCAACTAGATATATCTCATTTGGTGCCCCTCTCTCTCAATGGAAATTTAGAGATAAAACATGGGCCACCACTTTATTCATATACAAAAGCGGTTCTTGCCACTTTAGCTCAATGGAGGTTATAGAGGTTGCATTTTATCTAATTATTTGCAATTCACTATAATACTATTAAGTTAAATATGAAATCAATAAAGAAATTTTTATTAATTACCCTTGCCATTCTTATGGCAAATACAATTTACTCCCAAAAAGTAACCGGAGTAGTAAAAGTTCAAAAGCCTAATGGCTCGGTTGAACCCATCTCTTACGCTTCTATCTATTGGCTAGAAGAGCAGGAGGTTTTTGAATCTAATGAGAAAGGTCTTTTCTCTTTTGATAGAAGAGAGAGAGACGAGGTCTCTTTAGTGGCAACTTTTGTAGGTCACACTCAAGACACAGTAGTTCTATCTAAAGATAACAATGTTGCTGAATTCATTATAAAGGAGGGGGCCGAGTTAGAAGCTGCTCGTATTATTACGCGCCAGCAAGGAAATTATATCTCAAAACTCTCCTCTGTTAAAACAGAAGTTATTTCTGCTGCGGGTCTCTGTAAAATGGCTTGTTGTAGCTTAGCAGAGAGTTTTGAGAACTCTGCCAGCGTTACAGTTGGCTATTCCGATGCTATTACTGGAGCAAAACAGATTCGTCTTTTAGGTCTGTCTGGGATATATACCCAAATGTTAGACGAAAACAGGCCCATTATGAGAGGTATAGCCTCTCCGTTTGGTCTCTCATACATTCCTGGTCAATGGTTGGAAAGCATACAGATTGCTAAAGGACCCTCTTCTGTTATAAATGGATTGGAGGCAATTTCTGGACAGATAAATATGGAGCATCGCAAACCTACTACAGAGCAACCACTATTTGTCAATCTTTTTTTAAGTAGCTCACTCAGGAAAGAGGCTAATGTTGCCTCCTCTATTCAATTAAATAATAAATGGAGTACTGTTGTTTTGGCCCATTTCTCTAATGCTCCTGGAGATCATGATGGGAATGACGATGGTTTTAGGGACGACCCTAGAACTACCCAGTACAACCTCTCTAATAGATGGCTCTATATGGCAGAGAATGGAGCTCAACTCCGTTTTGGTTTTAAGGCTCTTAAAGATGATAGACTTGCAGGCCAAATAGACTTTAATGAAGATGCTCAGAGAGATACTCAAAGCTGGGGTTCTAATATTAAGAATAGTGGTTTTAATGGGTATGTTAAATTTGGAATACCTTTGACTCCTAGTAATTCAAAGAACATTGCTGCTGTGCTAGATTATGCATACCATGAGTTAGACTCTTACTTTGGATTAAAAGAGTATAAAGCAAATCAAAATTCACTTTTTGCTAATTTAATCTATCAAAATGAGCTGAACGAAAATCACAAATATTCATTAGGGTTTAATGCACGTGCAGATCAAATTGAAGAGCATCTTAAAGACTATTTTAGAGCAGAGTTTTACGATTTTTATCCAGATAGAAATGAGGGTGCAATTGGTGGATATGGTGAATATACCTACACAAATGGAGAGAAGGTTTCGGTAGTGGCTGGTTTTAGATTAGACTATAATAACATCTATGGTTGGTTACCTGCTCCTAGAATTAATCTTAAATATGCATTTGACCCTCGCTTGATTTTTAGGGCACTTGGGGGAAGAGGATTTAGATCGGCATATATTATTCCAGATAATATGGGAATCTTATCTACTGGCAGAAGAATTGAATCTTGGGGAGAGCTAGATATTGAAGATGCATGGACCTATGGAGCAAACTTAACGGCTTATTTGCCATTTGGTTATGAAGATGCATCTTTGAGTTTTGACTATTTTAGATCTGACTTTAATAAACAGGTTATTGTAGATCAAGAGTATGACCTATCAAAGATTTCTGTCTATAATTTAGATGGCAGATCGTTTACAAATACATACCAAATAGATTTTAATTTAGAGCCAATTGAGAGGCTCACATTGTTGGCCACATTTAGATATACAGATGCCAAAACAACTTTAAAAGGGCAAGGATTGGTAGAAAAGCCACTTACAAGTAGATATAAAGGGGTCTTTAATATTCAGTATGCAACCAGAATGAATATATGGACTTTCGATTTTACAGCACAATTAAATGGGCCATCGCGAATTCCCGATTTTGCAGGAGGGGGCAATTCTCCTGTCTATACAATGCTTTTTGCGCAAGTTACTAAGAAGTTTAGAGATTTAGAGCTCTATGTGGGTGCAGAGAACCTAACAAATTACAAACAAGAAAATCCAATTATAGATGCGCAAAATGCTTATAGTGAAAACTTTAATGCATCAATAATATGGGGCCCATTAATGGGAACTAAGGTATATGCAGGTTTAAGATATACTTTGTGGAAATAGCTCCTAACAATTAATTTAATTTTATAACTTTACTAAAGAATAATAATGATGAAAACTATTCAGCTAATTTCAATTTTACTGCTTTCTACATTGCTTTTTATGACAGAAACGGGTATTGCTCAAGATAAAAAAGATACAAAAGAGATAGAGGTGCTCTTTTCTGTTCCAATAGATTGCCCTAGTTGCCAAAAGAAACTCGAAGCTAAGCTTCCTTATGAAAAAGGGGTTAAAGATTTAAAAATAGATCTTGAAAAACAGACTGTTTGGTTTCTATATAGCCCAAAGAAAACAACTAAAGAGAATCTTGTAAAAGCACTTGATAAACTTGGATACAAAGCAAAGGAGATAGCTCCTGTAAAAGAAAAAATTGTAGCGAAAGAGAAAAAATAACTCTATATATTATGAACCGGATGATAAGTAAACTCATCTGTACATTTTTAACAATAGCCACTTTTGGTTCTCTCTATTCGCAAGAGGCTAAAGGTGGCTCTGTTTTTTATGAACAGACAAGAGAGCTCTCTTTTCAAGAGAGAGAAGAGGCTGCTGTTAAAGAGATTCTTGCGGGCAATATTCCAGACTTTCTTAATAACTATGTAGCTATAAGTTCAATTGAAAAAGATGCTAATGGCCAGCAACACCAAGTTACAATATATCTCTTACCAGACTACCTCTCTATTGGAAACTCATTGGATTATTTTATTATCCCTCTCTCTCCAATGGCATCTACTGTAGTTGCAAAAGCCTTTAATGCCTCTTTGCCTACCCCAAAAGTTGTAGATTTAATTTATGAGAATTCTGAGCTTAAATTAGAGCCTTTTAACTATATTCCAAGAGGAGATAGAAATGAAACTCCAGATATACTTTATGATCACTCTAAAGTAATTCAAGCACAAATTAAAGCTGCCGGTTACTCCCCAGGAGTTTTTGTTGCTGGAACAAAAAAAGATTTGGTAATCTCTTCTAAACTTTCAGACCCTGCAAGACAGCACCATGTAACCATTTATGGGTGGCATAGGCTCAATGGGAAACCAATTCAGCCTCTATATAATGGTCATATAAATACTTATGTAGATTATAGTCACGGAACAAGATTAATCTCTAATAGAGTTTTAATAGATGGAGAGGAGCACAATTATGGAGATATTCTTAAAAATTCGTTACTTTACACTTTACTGTCCAAAGAAAGTGGACCACTAAAGAAAACTACATATTAATCATATCTATAATTTTTATTATGAAAAAAATAGTTTCAATTCTATCTCTTTTACTTCTTTTTGCCAACATCTCATTTGCGATAGATAATTTGGCTAGTGAGTTAGAACAAAATTCTTGGATAAGGGTTAATCAAGCAGGGTATCTGCCTCAAGATATTAAAGTTGCAGTTTTTATCTCTCTTGACCCCAGCAGCGCTCAGGAGTTTAAGGTTTTTGAGGCAGCTACAGATAAATTACTTTTAACTGGAGAAGGTGAAAGAGCAGCAGCAGCAGAGTGGGGAATGCAGAGTGCTTTTAGGTTCAACTTCTCTTCTATAGAAAAGGAGGGTGGCTATTACATTGTTTCTAATGGTGTTAAATCACCTGTTTTTAAAATAAGTGCTAGTGCATATGATGGTCTTGCAGATTTTCTACTAGAGTATATGAGACAGCAGAGATGTGGAGATAACCCATATACTGGTGAGTTGTGTCACCAGCACGATGGATTTATAGTTGACCACCCCACAAGAGCTGGAGAGAGAGTAGATGTAAGAGGTGGCTGGCATGATGCTACCGATTATTTACAATACACTACTACATCGGCAACTTCTGTTTATCATATGATGTTTGCTTGGGAGCAAACTAAAGATAAATCTGTTTTTAAAGATAAGTTCAATGCAGCAGGTAGGCTAGGAGCTAATGGAATTCCAGATATATTAGACGAAATCCGTTGGGGGTTAGAGTGGCTTTTAAAGATGAATCCAGAGGATAAGGTTATGTTTAACCAGATAGCAGACGATAGAGACCATGCAGGGTTCCGTTTGCCACAAAACGATACTGTAGATTATGGTTGGGGGCCTGGTAAAGGACGCCCTGTCTATTTTGTAACTGGCGAGCCTCAAGGGCTAGGTAAACATATAAATAGAACAACTGGAGTGGCCTCTACTGCTGGGAAATTCTCTTCTAGTTTTGCTTTGGGTGCTCAAATTTTTAATGAGATAGACCCACAGTTTGCTGCGGTTATGAGAGAGAAATCTGTAGAGGCATATGAGTTTGCGGTTGAAAAGCCTGGTAATACTCAAACAGCTTGCATTGCATCTCCTTATTTTTATGAAGAGGATACATATGTAGATGATGTTGAACTGGCCGCTGCTACTATTTACCATTATGGTAAAGATGAGGAGTGGAGGAAAAAAGCAGACTATTGGGGGCAACTAGAGCCAGTAACTCCATGGATGGAGCTAGGCCGTGGGCGTCATTATCAATTTTACCCTTTTCTTAATCTAGGTCACTACTATTTAGCAATCTCTTCGCATGGTGCTACTCGTGAAAAGTATTTAGGCTATATGAAAGATGCATTGGAGCATTTAAAAAAGAGAGCTGGAAAAGATCCGTTTATGTATGGAGTTCCATTCTTATGGTGTTCAAATAATTTAGTCTCTGCAGCTATTACACATGCCCATCTTTATAGAGAGGCATCTGGAGACGATAGTTATTTAGAGATGGAGATGGCTCTTAGAGATTGGCTGTTTGGAACAAACCCTTGGGGCACATCTATGATAGTTGGCTTCCCAGAGGGGGGAGATTTTCCTATGTACCCTCACTCTTCATATACTGTTCATAATGGAGATCTTACATATGGTGGGTTGGTAGATGGTCCAATAGAGAGAGAACTTTTTTTAGAGAGAGCAGGTAAATCTTTAACTAAACCAGATGAATATGCACCGTTTAATAATGGAAAAGCTGTTTATCATGACGATATTGGCGATTATGCATCTAATGAGCCAACAATGGATGGCACTGCTGGTTTAAGTTATTATTTTTCTGCCATGGAGGCTATTGGAAAGAGTTATTCTAAAAAAAAAAGGTAATTAAAGATAGTTGGGGAGCTGTAATAAGGAAAAATCCCAACGAAAAGGTTATCTATCTTCTCTTCTCTGCAGATTCTCTATTTGAGGGAGCTCCAACGATTTTAAAAACTCTCTCCAAAGAGGGAATTAAGGGCTCATTCTTTTTTACAGGAAACTATTTAAGAATGAGGGAACATAAGAAGATAACTAAGCGTATTATAAAAGAGGGGCATTATGTGGGAGCTCACTCCAATAAGCATATTCTTTATGCACCTTGGGGCGAAAGAGAAAAAACTCGGCCTACCCCCGACTCCCTTTTTAACGATATAAAAAATAATTATAAAGAACTTTCTAAGTTTGGAATATCTGTAAGCGATGCTCTTTGGTACTTGCCTCCTTATGAGTGGTATAATAGAGAGAGTGTCTATATTGCTTCTCTTTTAGGGTTGAAGACATTAAATTACACTCCAGGTACTGCTACTCCTGCAGATTACACTACGCCAGAGATGAAACACTATAAGAGTAGCCAAGAGCTTATAGAGACCCTTTTCAACTTTGAGAAAAGAGAGGGGTTAAATGGGGCTTTTCTATTAATTCACCCTGGAACAGAGGAGAGCCGTACAGATAAATTGTATGATAACCTCGGCTTTATAGTAGAAAAGCTCAAAATGTTGGGTTATAGATTTGAGAGGTTATAATTTTGTTTAACTTTGTGAAAGCATCTGTAGGGGTGCTCTGTTTTTTTAATTTCAATAAAGATTTATGTATAAAATTGTAGGGAAAAAGTTCCTGACTCCGTCTATTGCCTTAATGGACGTAGAGGCGCCTAGGATGGCAAAATCGGCAAAGCCAGGTCAATTTTTAATTGTTAGAGTTCATTCCAAGGGAGAGAGAATACCTTTGACAATTTGTGATTACGATAGAGATAAAGGAACTGTTACTATTGTTACTCAAGTAGTAGGTGCTTCTAGTAGAATGATTTGTCATATGGAAGAGGGAGACAAATTTACAGATTTTGCAGGTCCATTGGGTCAACCCTCGGAGTTTATACATGCTTCACGTGAAGAGCTCTCTTCTAAACGCTTTATATTTATTGCTGGTGGTTTAGGAACAGCTCCAGTATACCCACAGGTAAAATATCTTCACTCTATGGGTGCCAAAATAGATGTTATAATTGGTGCTAAGAATAAAGATATGGTAATCTTAGAGAAGGAAATGGGTGCTCTTTGTGATAATCTCTATATCTGTACAGACGATGGCTCTTATGGAAGAAAAGGTTTGGTAACAGAGATGCTAAAAGAGTTATTAGAAAAAGGGGAAAAGTATGACCAGGCTGTTGCAATAGGTCCAATGATTATGATGAAATTTGTTACTCTTACTGCCAAACCCTATAATTTACCTCTTTTGGTGAGCTTAAATACTCTTATGGTAGATGGTACTGGTATGTGTGGTGCTTGTAGAGTTACTATTGGAGATGAGGTTAAGTTTGCTTGTGTAGATGGCCCCGAGTTTGATGCTTATAAGGTAGATTTCGACGAGGCTATGAGAAGACAAGGGATGTATAAAACTGTAGAAAAAGAGGCAGATCATAAATGTAAAATTGGATTAAGAGATGAGAAATAAGATACCTAGAGTTCCTGTTAGGGACCAAGACCCACAAGAGAGAGTAAAGAACTTTGAGGAAGTTTGTTTTGGATACAATTTACAAGAGGCAATGTTGGAGGCCTCTAGATGTTTGGGATGTAAGAACCCGGCCTGTGTAGCTGCTTGTCCTGTAAATATTCAAATTCCTAATTTTATCTATCAAGTAGAATTAGGCAATATTGAAGAGGCTGCTAGTATTATTTCTAAAGATAGCTCTTTACCAGCAGTATGCGGGCGTGTTTGCCCTCAAGAGTCTCAATGTGAGGGAGCTTGTATTCTAGGAATTAAAAAAGAGCCTGTCTCTATTGGTAAGTTAGAGAGATTTGTGGCAGATTGGAGCCGCGAAAACAATGTAAAGTTTACAAATAGAGAGCCACTCAATGGTAAGAAAGTTGCTGTTATTGGTAGCGGCCCTGCAGGAATTGCTTGCGCAACAGACCTTGCAAAATTGGGTTACCTAGTAACAATTTTTGAAGCTTTACATGAACCTGGTGGAGTGCTTCAATACGGTATTCCAGAGTTTAGATTACCTAAAGAGAAAGTTGTTAAAACAGAGATAGATAATGTTAAAGCATTAGGAGTTACAATAGAGACAAATGTAATTGTTGG
>JAQVZL010000050.1 GCA_028708215.1 Bacteroidales bacterium | reverse complement strand
GGCCGAGGTTTATGTGCTCTGAAAAACCTGTTTCTATAAAAGAATCCTATTTTTGAGTTTACGCGATTTGCTTTAGCTATTTCCAGTAACTAGTATATTCTTATGCTTGCACGGTGGGCTATAACTTATTTATAGGTGTATAAAAGTGCGGTTAAGGGGCCAAGGGTGGGGGGCTTTGAACACCTTTATGGGGGAATATATTTGTAGTGTTTTAGTTATAAATCAAAGTCGTCAGTAGGGTTCTTTATGTTTTTAATACCGGTCATACTTACATGAGTATAGATCTCTGTTGTTTTGCTGCTCTTATGCCCTAATAGTTCTTGGATATATCTTAAACTCACTCCGGCTTCCAACAAATGGTTTGCATAACTATGTCTTAAGCAATGTAGTGTAAAGTTATGTTTTTTATACACCTTGGACAAATATTTATGAAATATCTTATCAAGGCTTGTTGCACTCTATGGCTTGCCTTTAGTTTTTCCCTCAATTAGGTAGTTTACACTTAATTAAGGTGGGGAGCCTATTTTTTCAACGATGCTTTGGTAAAGATATAGGGAGGTATTGGGGTGTTGAACTCTATTTCCAGCACTATAAAATCTGTTCCTTTGCCATCTTTGAGCATATCTTTGTAGTTCATTTTTGTAGGATACCAGCGGCCATCAATTCTCTTTATATCTTTTAGCTCGGTTTTCTTGAGCAGTTGCCCGCTTTTGGCGTAAAGTTCTTCGCGTAGAGGAACATAGCGCTGGGTATCTACCCAAACTTTACGGCTATGGTAACTTACATCTTCTACTTTAGCTTCTAATTGAAGAATCCAAGTCTCTCTTCCATCTATTGTATCTGTGCCTATTACGTGCGAATTATACATCTCTGTTAATTTACGGTTTTCCATCATATCTTCGTATGAAAGATCTGACCCCATTAGAGATTGTTTTAACATATGTCCAGAGAGTTGAATTGTGCGGTCTGTAGAGGGGGAGTAGATCCACAAATTATTTTCTAATTTTAACATTTTTGTCCCTTTCTCACGTTCGGGAGCGAGGTATTCAGAGAATGATTGGTTTTTCCCCTGTGCATATCCAATTGAGGTAACGGTTCGGCTGTTCCTACGCCCGTATATTATCATATTAGATTTTGTAACGCTTGTGTTAGAGTTGATGTTATCGTCAACTCTGTTTAGGATTGCTGTGGCATCTTCTGTTTGTGCCGAGGTTTGTGCCGAGGTTTTTTCTGTTTGTGCCCAGGTTTTAACGGGTGCACAGATTGATATAATGGATAGCAATAATATTATTATCTGTTTCATGGTTTTATTATCTAATTAAATTATCACACTTCTAGTTCTTTGAATAGGGTAGCGGTCTCTCTTTTGTAGATGCCAATTCCAGAGAGCATATTGCCAATTACCATTGCAAATAGCCCGGGAATAAAACCTATATATAATAGATGTAACGAAAACTTAGATTTGAGCATAGTAGGCATCATCATGGTGGCATCTTTCATCATACCACTAATATCTATTCCATATTTTTGCATTAGTAAAGTTACACCAATACCCAGTGCCGTTCCTATAATAGATCCAATAGTGCCAATTATAACGGCTTCGTAAATCATAGTTTTGTATATGTGTCCTTTAGCTTCTCCTAATCCAAGCCTTATTCCAAATTCTTGATACCTGCGCAAACCACCAATTAAGCCAGTGTTCCAAAGCACAACAGACATTACCATTATAAATACAATTACAAACATGCTTGAGACAGAATTAACTAGATTGAGATATGTGCCCATGCTGTTTTGTTCGCCTAATGCTTTCATTATTGGTGCAAATTCATCTGGGTCTTGGGCATATTTTGCATTGAACACATCACACATTTGCTCAGTTTGCTCTTGTATAAATACCTCATCTTTATAAAAGCCTAAAATCTCTCCAGCACCGTTGGCCATGTCCAGAATTTGCTGAGCATCTGTAAAATCTATTATGATTGTTCCTTTATCCATCGAGGCTACTCCAAAACGAACTGTACCGCTAACTATAAATTTTGCAAAGGTCATGCTGCCATTCATGGTGTTACCCATATATGTAAGTTCATCGCCAACTTTAACTTTCAACTTCTTGGCAAACTCGTAACCAATTAGTACCTCTCCACTTTTCTCTGGAACTTTGCCGTCTATCAATGAGTTTGTAAGATTCAACCTGCCTACCTCACCACTACTTTCAGAAAAGAGTTCAATTGCCATTCCCATTGCAGGCCCTTGTCCCTTAGATTTGTCATTTGAACCAGGAGCATCAATAATGCCTCCAAAATTAATTCTGTTTACCCAAGTGTAATCTGGAAAGTCGTTCTCTAGCTCTTGGTGCACTTTGTCTATACCCAACAGAGCAAGATCGTTGGGTAGCTGGTCTATGTTTTGGGCATAAGCCCTAGACATAACCTTTACGTGACCTGTTTGAAAACGAGCGGTTTGGTCTACAATATCACCCAACATGCCAGTTAAATACCCACTAAGGGCAATGGTTAAAAACACCCCTATAGCAACAACCATAACTGGTAGTATACTTCTATTTTTATCTCTTAATATTGCTTTAAAAATAAACTTGATCATGATATTTTTCCTTTTAAAGCCTCTACTGGGTTCATTCGGGCAATTTTGCGAGCTGGTAGAAAACTGACAATGGTTGCAGAGAGAATTACTATTAATATTGTAAAGAGTATTAAGCCAATTCCATAAATAGGATACATTTTCTCTGCCATTATAATGCCTGCTTCTGCTCCTATTGTTCCAAAACTAATCCCTTTTACAGATAAGTACCATAATATTGGAATTCCGTATATTGCGCCTAAAATAGTAGCAAAAACACTATACATTCCACCCTCGGCAGTGAACATACGAACTACTTGCCAACGGGTCATTCCCATAGCAATATAAGTTCCAATCTCTTTTTGTCGTCTGAAAATTGAGAGAACTTGTGTGTCAAAAATTGCTAGTAAGCCAAGTAGCATTAATACGCCGTATAATATGGAACCACCTACTTTCTTGACATTTATCAATGCTGTTTGTTCTCGCATTAAGTACTTCTGGGTTTTAAATTCCCATCCAGAAGTTTCTGAATGGCTATACTGTTCGTTTGCAACAAAATAAGTTGTATGATCTTGGAGTAATGTCATCTCTCGGAGTTTGTCTATAGAAATCCATATTTGTCCGCCATCTACAAAAGGTACTGTGGTTTCAAAAATACCAGCAATAGTAATAGTGGCAGCATCATAAGTGCCATTTTTATCTCTCCAGCGCATAAGAACCTGGTCTCCAATTGCAACCTTTGCGCTCTCTGCCATGCGTTGTCCTATAATTACAGGATATTGTGCATCGCTTTGTTTTAAAATTTGGCTAGGTATATAAACTGTTGTTTGATTGGGGTCTATACCTTTAATGCGGATAGACATTAACCTGCCGTTGGGGTATATGTTTCCTTGCCGAATTAATATAGGTGTAAGGTTTTTTTGTTTTGATTGTTCTAATTGTCCATGTCCATCTTCAATTGAGAATGAGTCAAATTCGTCATAGTTGTCATTAACTAAATGACCGTAACCCCACTCCCAGTTTATCCCATCTACTTTGGCTTGTTGGTTCCAACCATCTATGAGCCCGTTATAGAAGATAATTACTATAAAGGCAAATGATAGCACACCTGCATTGAGCCAGGTTCTAAGACCTGCTCCCATTAGGTTTTTATATGCTAAATGAAATGCCAGTTTCATTATTGAGCAGTTTTTATTTGTGCATTTTTCTCTTCTGTGGGTGAGCCATTGCCTACTTTAAGTATGTCACTAGCCACTTTGCCATCTTCTAAAGTAATTAGTCTGTTAAGATACTCCATAACCTTTTGGTCATGAGTAGAAAACAGAAAGGTTGTATTAAGCTCTTGATTGAGCTTTTTCATGGTTTGCAAAATTGAATGGGCGTTTTTGGCATCTAGATTGGCAGTAGGTTCATCGGCCAGAACTAATTGTGGCCGTTTTACCATTGCTCTTGCAATTGCTACACGTTGCCCTTCACCTCCAGATAGTTTCGATGGTTTTTTGTTTGCCATATTTTCTAATCCAACCCATTCCAAGGCTTGCATTACCTCTTTTTTTCTTTCGGTTGCATTTCGTTTTTGTAAGATTAGAGCAAATTCTACATTTTCAAATACTGTATATACTGGCAGCAAATTATAAACTTGAAAAATAAAGCCAATGTGCATATTTCTTAGCTGTGCAGCCTCTTTGTGAGTAAGAGTAGATATGTTATGACCCATCACATTTACAACCCCTTCTGTTGGGGAGTCTAATGAACCAATTATATTTAGTAGGGTGGTTTTACCAGAACCACTAGGGCCAATAACTCCCGAAAACTCGCCTTTTTCGAAAGTTAAATTTATATTGCTAAGTGCTGTAAATTGCCCATCTCCAACAGGGTAGCGTTTTACTAAATTTTCGGTAACAATAATCTTGTCTTGCATAATTGATTCTTTTAATGATTAAACACTAGCATTAAGCGAAACCCTGCTCCAGAGAATGAGTTTTCATAACTAACAGCCCCCATTGCTGGTTGAGTATCTGGATTGTAGTACGCCATTATATAGCCTGTAAGTTTTTTAAATTGGTGTTGGTAATTAAGGAAAAAAGAGAGCTCTTTAGATTTCCAAGAGTAATTAAATATGGTGCTTATATTATCGAAAAATCCAAGAGGGTACATTATAGAGGTGGCTGTAATATTTGAGTTCTCCTTAAAGTCGAAACTGTTTTTATTATACGAAATGAGCATGTTTTCTAAGCTTACATTTAGTCCACTCCCCAAAGCAAAGGTGTAATCTACTCCAACTGTCAAAAATGATTGATTAGTTAATATCCCAACATCTTTGGCTTTGTTAATATGAACAGCCTCGAACCAAACACCCACCTCTACATCCCACTTACCATCTAACCCATATCTG
Source organism: Bacteroidales bacterium (assembly GCA_028708215.1). Taxonomy (GTDB): domain Bacteria; phylum Bacteroidota; class Bacteroidia; order Bacteroidales; family UBA932; genus Bact-08. The sequence goes on along the minus strand of JAQVZL010000050.1, from coordinate 9,392 downwards.
TTTTCGGGAATATTGTCATAAGCAGGAAGTGTGGCTAGCTCTTTTGAAGATGCATTTCTGTGATGGTAAGTAAAGCCAATTTCACCTTTTGGAACAGGTAGTTGTATGCGTCCTCCAAATTCTAGACTGTTTTTTTTGCTACTCATTGGCTCAAAACCTCGGGCACTCTCATTTCCATAAAGCACCCAAGCCCAAATATTGGCATTGTTTAAAAAATAGTAGCGCCCTAATGCCCCATAAACGCCAGTAGTAAATTGTAAGGGGTCTCTAGGGTCCATCTGGTCAAACCATTGTAGAGGCCTAAGAATAGATGCTGTTCCAAAGTTAATTTTCTGCAATCCTAACCTCACTTCAAATTGATTGCCTGTATATCTTGCCCATACTCGGTATGGTTTTATGTTGCCATCTGTATTGGAGCTATCGAAAGCACTAAAGAGCACCGAACCATAAATATTTGCCGAGGCCTCAAAATCTAGCATTGATTTGTTCTTAAAGGTGTAGCCATAATTGAGCTCTGGTAAATAGCGGCCTCCAATAAACAGGTTCAAATCATTTTTTGGACTATAACTACCATATATAGATGCTTGGCCATCAAACTCAAAAAGATGTTGGGCCTGCATCTTATTGTTAATAATAATGCAAAATAGAGATATTAATATTGCGGTTTTATTCATATGAGTTGGTTGTTATTCATTATTCCGTAAAAGAAATAGTTGGTTAGCTCCATAATTAATTCTTGCTTTGAACTATAGAGCTTAGAAAGGTTTTTATCCACAACTTTATTTGCAATGTCTTCTAATAAATATAAGATAAACTCAGGCTTAATATCTTTTCTAATCTCTCCTTTCTTTTGTGCATCAATCATATCTTTAACAATTTCTGCATGGTATCTATTTCTCTCCTTTGAAATAAGTTCTTGTAATTTTAGATACTCATTTTTGTAGATATCTTGAATAAATTCCTCTCCCATATTCTCTGATGCATGCTGTTCTAGTGCAATAACCTGTTTAATCTTTTGAGAGAAATCTATATTTTGATTCATAATAGAGATATAATTGTTGTGCCATTGAGTAAGAATCTCCTTTAATACATATTCTGCAAGCACCTCTTTATTTTTGAAAAACTTATAGAAAGTCATTTTACTTACAGGAGCACTTGTGCAAATCTCTTCAATTGAAACCCGCTTTATCCCATATTTCCAAAACAAGGTTTTTGCAGCACTTACTATCTCTTGAAACTTGATATTGTTTTTAAAACAATCCATTATTGCTAGACTAAGTTTGTATTACTATACAAAAGTAGTACAATTATATTAAAAACGTATATTTATATTTCCCAGGAGATGATTATTCTTAACTTGCTTACTATGTGGTAGTTATCTTTTGGGAATAAGCCTTTTTGGGTTTATTTAGAAAAACTAAATACTTGTCTAATAAGTATTTACGCGTAATCATCTCCTGGACTAAAGTTTCCCACACCCCAACTAGCAGATAATTAGGACATGAAGTAGTGTATTGGTAAAATTCCAGTTGGTGTTTAGTTACTAGAAAATTTCATCTAATGGATGATTTTGTGTCAACAAGTTACAGGGTGGGTAACTTTTACAGCGTAGTTTGTGTTAGGTCTTAGTTCCTATTCAGGAGAGATAGCCATCTCTTCAAGAATAGATTTAAGTAGCTCGGGCTCGTTGGTTGTAATGTAGTCAAGACCAAGTGCAATAAGAAACTCCATCTCTTCGCTTTCATTCACTGTCCAAGCATTTGTGCTCATGCCCAATTCCTTAGCAGACTCTATAAGAGTATCGTCTTCTTGGAACATAGATTTGTGAAAGTCTATTCCAGAAATTCCAAGATCGTGAAGCTCCTCTATTTTAATATCATTACCTAAATAGGCAGTTTGGGCATAAGGGTCTAGTTCAATTACTTTTGTAAGTATATTAATATCAAAACTAATATAGTTTACCCATGCCTGAGCCTTAGCGGCATGAACTACTTTAACACACTCCTCTGCAAGAGCAAGCCCCCTCTCTGTACTAACACCAGAAGGTTTCATCTCTAAAAAAAGTCTTGTTCCATTCTGTTTTTTAATCTCCAAAAGATACTCCTTTAAAGTTGGCACCCTATCGTTGTTTTTAAGTTCAATTTTTTGCAGATCACTCACATCTGTTTTCTCTACTTCTAGCCCACCAATTACAGGGTCGTGACTAAGAACCGGAACCCCATTTGCAGATAACCAAACATCAAATTCAGACCAACCGCAACCCAGCTCTATAGCGTGTCTCAAAGCACTTAAAGAATTTTCGCTAACATTGCCCGTTTTCCATGCCCCCCTGTGCGCCACAATTTTATTTCTCATAAATTCATCTTTTACCAGTTCAACCTCTTTACTAACATCATCTACACCAATGGTTATGCCATAAACAAAAACAGTGCTATCAGAAGTTAATTCTACCCCCTCTTTAAGCGTCACAAAACCATTTTGATTAATAGTAAAGAGTGCCGAGGTGTCTTTAACAAGCTTAAAGTTCTTTTTTTTGGTAAGAGAGTCGCAGTAGAGTTGCCCAATTATAGCACTCTTTGTATTAAGAGGAATTGTATAATTGTCTAGACCAATGCTAAGAGTAGAGCTGCTCTCTCTATTTTGGATACAGGAGAAAACTACAGTGCAGATAGAGATTAAGATAAGAGCAGAGAATTTGTTTTTATTTACAGACATATCTATTGAAGTTAAATTGAAATTAAAGCCACTAAAATTAATAAATATTTTCACTCTTTTTAAAAATAGTTTTTATATGAACATATGTTCATTAACTTTATTGAAAATTAAGTTATGAATAAATTAATATATGGTCCAGTACCTTCCCGTAGGTTAGGCAAAAGCTTAGGAGTTAACAATATCCCTTATAAGGTTTGCTCTTACAATTGCGTCTATTGCCAAATAGGAGAAGTTCCAGGACAAACTTCCAAAATTAAATCGTTTTACAATACAAATGAAATCATAAAAGCCGTAGAAGAGAAACTTACCAGCTTACCTAAAAATGAAATGCCAGATTATTTATCGTTGGTACCAGATGGAGAGCCTACTCTAGAGAAGAATTTAGACACTTTGATAGATAGATTAAAACAATTTTCTATACCCATTGCTGTCATTTCTAACGCCTCTATGCTTACAGAGAGTTCTGTTTTCAATCCACTTCTTAAAGCCAATTATGTCTCATTGAAAATTGATTCAGTTACAGAATCTATCTGGAAAACAATTAATAGACCCCACATAGATTTAGATTTTAATGAAATTTTAGACTCTATTACCCGTTTTGCAAAGCTGTATAAAAACTATTTGGTTACTGAGACTATGTTTATAAAAGATTATAATGATTCAGAGCAGGAGATTGCCTCAATAGCTAAATTTATAAAAGGGCTTAATGTAAAAGTTGCATATTTAGCCGTTCCAACTCGGCCCGGAGCTTGTAAAAACATAGAACCTGCCAATGAAGCAACTCTTACCAAGGCCTATGGAATTTTTACCGAAAATGGTATTAAAAGTGAGTTCCTTACTGGTTACGAAGGGAATGAGTTCTCATCTACAGGCAATTTTGAAAATGACATTATGAGCATTACTGCCGTACATCCAATGAGAGAAGATGCCGTTTTAGCACTTTTAAACTCTTGTAACACTACAGAAAAAGAACTTAAGAGTCTTTTAGAAACGGGAAACTTAAAAGTGGCTCACTTTGGTGGTCATAACTTTTATTCAAGAAGGTTCAATAAATTTAAAGAGTAAATGAGTTGTATTTTGAACATATGTTCATTATATTTGTACTATTATAAATTTAAAACAATTAATTATGCCAGGATTTAATCAAACCGGACCAAATGGTCAAGGACCTAGAACCGGTAGAGGATTGGGTAAATGCAAGGGTACCCCAACTGAAGATACCCTAAGAAATGAAAATGATTCTACATTTGGGCAGGGAAGAGGTCCCGGCCAAGGTAGAGGTATGGGCGCTGGCCGAAGAATGGGCCGTAACCAGCAAAATAACGGATAATAGGCTTGGAGCGAATGAATAGTAGTAAGAGCTGTATTAAGTTAGCTATTGCTAGTGGGAAGGGTGGGACAGGTAAAACTTTACTTAGTACCAATCTTGCTGCTTTAATAGCTGAATCTCAAAATGTATTATTGGTAGATCTAGATGTAGAGGAGCCAAATGATTCTATTTTCTTTCAAGGAAAACTAAAAGCTGTTTTACCACAGCATAAAATGATTCCAGAGTGGGATAGCGAAAAATGTACACTATGTGGCCTCTGTGCCAAGGTTTGTAACTTTGGTGCTGTGGTTGATTTGGGTACATCTATCTCTATAACTCCTCCTTTGTGTCATAACTGTTATGCCTGTTCTGAGCTTTGCCCTGTAGATGCTCTGCCAATGGTAGAGTCTCATATGGGAGATATTAATCTATTTGACAATGGTAAACTCACTCTTTTAGAAGGGCGTTTAAATACCAATGAAGAGCACTCTGTTCCGTTAATAGAGAAAGTACATAAAGAGGTAGAAAAAAACTACTCTCATATTAAATATCAAATTTTTGACTCGCCTCCAGGTACTTCATGCCCAGTTGTTGCTGCAACCAGTAAGTGCCATTATGTAATTCTTGTAACAGAACCTACTCCATTTGGGCTTAACGATCTAGTTATGGCTGTAGAGATGTTAAAAGTTTATGACAAACCTATGGGTGTTATTATAAATAGAGATGGTGCGGGAAACGAGAAGATTGAAGAGTTTTGTGAAAAAGAGGGTGTAGATATGCTTGGTAAAATCCCTTACGATATGGAAATTGCCAGAGCTTACTCTAGAGGGGAATTACTTCTAGGGAATGGCTCTTATAAAGCAATTATCTCTAATATTTTTAATGCAATAGAAAAACTCCATTTATAAAGTACAATTATTATGAAAAAAATTAAAGAGATAGTAGTGCTTTCTGGAAAAGGAGGGACTGGTAAAACTTCTGTAGCAGCTTCTTTTGCATTAATAGCAGGAAAAGATGCAATAATAGCAGATTGCGACGTAGATGCAGCAAATATGCACCTAGTTTTAAAACCAAATTTTGCACATAGCCAGGTCTATTGTGGAGGAGATGTTGCTGTTCTAAATCAAGATAGCTGTACTTTATGTGGTAAATGTAAAGAGGTTTGCCGTTTTGGTGCAGTAGACTTTTCTAATGGACGTTATACTATTAAAGATTTAGATTGCGAAGGGTGTGGCTACTGTTCTCATGTTTGCCCTTCGGGTGCAATTACTATGGTAGAGCGCAAAAGTGGAGATCTTTTTATCTCTCATATAAAAAATGGGTCTCAAATGGTTCATGCTAAATTGAGCCCAGGTGCAGAAAACTCAGGTAAGCTAGTTGCTCAAGTAAAGACAAATGCAGGAAGAATTGCTGGAGAAGTTGGGTGTGAATATGTGATTGCAGATGGTGCACCAGGTATTGGTTGCCCAGTGGCCTCTTCCCTCTCTGGAGCCTCTTTAGCAGTAATGGTAACGGAGCCTACAAAATCTGCCTTGCACGATCTGAAAAGAGTACTGACTGTTGCTAAGAGATTTAATGTAAGGCCTTTATGTATTATAAATAAATACAATATAAATAGCGATCAAACAGCAGTTATAAAAGAGTTTATAGAAAAAGAGGGCATTACTCATTTAGCAGATATTCCTTTTGACTCCTCTTTTGTAAAGGCAATGGGCCAAGCAAAATCTATTATAGAGGTAGATTCAAAGATGAAAGCTCTTTTAGAAGAGACTTGGGGGAAAGTTAAAGAGATTGCACAAACTGTATAAAATTAATTTAAAAAAATAAAAGATATGAAAATAGCATTTACATCGGAAGGAAAAACATGGGAGTCTAAAATTGACCCTAGATTTGGTAGAGCAGAATATATTTTAATTTACAATCAAGAGAAAGACACTTTATCTGTTATAGATAATAGTGAGGTTACTAAGCAAGCACACGGTGCAGGCCCTTCTACTGCTCAAAAATTATTTGAGATAAAGCCAGATGTGCTCATTACAGGTAATGGACCAGGCAATAACGCTGCAATGGTCTTAAAGAAGTTGAATTTAAAACTTTTTGTTAATGCTCATAACTCTACTGTAAAAGAGGCATATGAAAAATACAAAAATAACTTACTAGAAGAGATGCCCTTTTAGAGGGCTAGATATTTAGTATAGCAGCTTTTAGATAAGGGGGCTTAGTAGTCTAGCAAGCGACTCTTTGAGTTTGTTTTTAAAGCTTCTCTTGGCCCACTTAGAGCTTGCAAGGTTTCTGCATTCAGGAATATCTTTTCTGAACTGTTGTTCTACCTTTTTGGCAAGTTTGCTGTTATAGATAATTCCAGTAATTTCAAAATTGTGCTCAAGAGAGCGATTATCCATATTGGCAGAGCCAATTATGCAGAATTTACTATCTATAGAGATTACTTTAGAGTGGTTAAATCCCTTTTTAAGGAGATATACTTTTACCCCAGCTTCTAGCAACTCAGTTGCATAAGACATTGTACCCCACTGAGCAATATTAGTATCGGACTTTTCCGAAAGCATAAGACATACATCTACGCCACCAAGAGAGGCTGTTTTTATGGCGTTAAGTATAGATTCATTAGGCGTAAAATATGGAGTTACAATAAAAATATCTTTTTTAGCACTTGCTATAGCAGAGAAGTAACACTGCATAATTCCAGCCCAATCGCTATCTGGCCCAGAAGTTATTATTTGAGAATAAATATGTTCATCTGAATTACTTAAATCTAAATTCTCTTTTACCTCTATAGGGTAATATTTCTTTTTCCGGTTAAACTGTTGGTTTATGATAAAGTACCTATCAAGTAAAAAACTAGATTGAAGTGCAGCAACAGATTCACCAGATATTTGTATGTGGGTATCTCGCCAATCACTAAAATTACCTCCTGTATAATATCTGTCGGCAATATTAACTCCTCCAATATAACCTATTAGACCATCTGTTACCAATATCTTTCTATGGTTCCTGTAGTTGGCTTTAGAGGTGGGCATTAAAAATTTAACAGGTGAAAAGCAGAGCAGTTCAACACCATTGTTACTAAGTTCGTTTTTAAATGACGTTCCTAAACTCCAGCAACCTATGTCGTCGTAAAGTAATCTTACTTCTACCCCTTCATTTGCTTTTTTTATGAGAAGATTCTTAAATTTATTTCCAATTTCATCGTCTTCAATTATGTATGATTGAAGATGAATATGTTGTTTGGCTTGAGCAACTGTATTGTACATAGAGTCTAAAGCCTCTTTGCCGGTAAAGAAAATTTCTACCGCAGAATTAACACCTAAAATGCTACGACTACTTTTGAGATTAAGAGTTATTAGTTTTTTGAATTCATGTAAATGTTCGGGCAGAAAATTTATATCGTTCTTTATCTGTTTTAGCTGTCTGTTTGCTGTTATTCTTTTTACCCTCTCGTCTCTTACTCCCTTTCTATTGAAAAGTTTACGTTTGCGAAAATTTTGACCGAAAAGAATATAGAGAATAAGACCTATATAGGGGAGTGATAAAATTACAATTATCCATGAGAGAGATTTTACAGGGTCAGATTTTTGATAAATAATAACGCCTGAAGTATATATTACAAGAACAATATATAAAGCGTAAAAAACTGTATATATAAATTCCCAGAACAACATAGTAGAAAGTTTTACTCCATTTTAATACTGTTTTTTGCAATATAGAGTACTGCCACTCCACCTGTTAGTGAATAAAACTTAACATCTGAAAAGCCACTCTTTTCTAACTCTTTTTTAAATTCACTATATTGAGGAAAGGTGTTTACAGATGTTGGTAAATAGTTATATGCATCTTTATCTTTAGAGATTACTTTACCTATAAATGGTAAAATTGTTAAAAAGTAGAAGTTATACAAACTCTTCCATACCTTATTACGTGGTGTTGCAAATTCAAGAATAGCAAGTTCTCCTTTTTGTTTTAACACTCTTCTTATCTCTAGCAGCGCCTTCTCTCTATTTTCGAAGTTTCTAATTCCAAACCCTATTGTAACTAAGTCAAAACTATTAGATGGAAAGGGAATTGAATCTGCAGATGCAAGTATATATTTAGTTGGTTCTATCTTTAGGCCCTTACTCGTTTTTTTTAAATATTTATTATATTTTTTCTCTGTTTTTCTTTTTGCTATCTCTAGCATCTCTTGAGCAATATCTAGCCCTGTAACATCAATCCCTTTTTTCATAAGAGCTATTGAAACATCTCCTGTCCCACAAGCTATATCCAGTGCTTTTTGGGGATTATTTATAGCTATTTTTTTTACAAGTCTATATCTCCAAATTTTATCTATGCCAAAAGAGAGAGTGTGATTTATAAAATCGTAACTGCTAGCAATATTGTTGAACATTCCTGCTATTACTCTTCTCTCTTTATTAACCTTATTGTGCATTAATCAATATACTCAGAGATAAAACCAAATGAGGTATCGTCCATGCGAAGCTCTCCTTTAGTTACATGCCCTAAAAGAGTAATTTTAATTCCATTCTTGTAAATGAAATCTACAAAATCTCCCTCTTTTTCAGTGGAAACACTTATTAAAATTGCAGGGTTTTTATCGTTAAAAAGGAACTCTTTTTCTGAAATCTCTGAATCTGAGGTAATATCAAAGCCTAGTTTATTTACAGAGCAAGCTTCAATAAGGGCATATAAGAGCCCTTTTTCGCATAGAATATGGGCGCTGCAAATTAATTTGTTTTCTGCAGCATCTAGAGCAATCTCTATATCTGCGCTATTATCTAACTCTTTACCAGTATAATCTCCAAGTAAATATATGGTATCTCCTTTTTTGTTAAAATTCATTGGAACCTTGCCTTTGCCTGCTGCAAAAGTGGTATGGTAAGGGTCGTTTGTATACTCACTTATGCTCTCTCTAAGCTCTGTACTCATAGATAAAATATGGGCAATTTCTTTAAGATCATCTATTTCTATAATTTTTTTTTTAAAATTGTCGTTCATATCTAATGTAATTTTATTTTTGCTAAGTTAAGAAAAAAAACTCTATATTTGCAGTCCCTAAGCCCAGATGGTGAAATTGGTAGACACGCTACTTTGAGGGGGTAGTGCCGGTTACGGTGTGCAAGTTCGAGTCTTGTTCTGGGCACCAAGCATAAAACCAAACTGTTGAATTTCAATTGTTTGGTTTTTTTATTTTTGATTCACGTCCCCCAAACGTTCGCAATATCCCCGACTTAATAAAAAAGCATCCCAAGAAAATTAGTTCCAGGATGCTTCGCTGCACACAAAAACAGACCTCATTTGTCTGCTTTGTTAGACAAAGATAATCAATTAATTATAATATAAATCGAATCATTTG
>JAQVZL010000049.1 GCA_028708215.1 Bacteroidales bacterium | reverse complement strand
TTAACAGCTCTTTAGATTTTATCTATAACAACCTGCTTTTTTACCCAATTATCTCGTTGGTTCTCTCTTACCTCTTAGTAAGCGACATTCCAATGTTTTCTCTCAAATTCAAATCTCTTAAATATTCTGAAAACAGAATGAGATACAACTTTGGATTTTTTTCTCTTTTGCTACTTTTACCTATTATAATTTATGGAGAAAAATGGTCTCTTTGGCTACTTTTAGTCTTTATTACTTATATAGTACTTAATATTGCTTTATATCTAAAAAACCTTATTTCTGAACCTGGCTCAAATAATCTATAAAGCTTCTTCTTAATAGATCTCCAGTAGTAGCCCCTCCATTTTTATCTATGCTTTTTTTATGGCCACTATTTAGAAAAATTAGAGCTCTTCTCTTTTGGGCATCTACCCAAATAAGGCTTCCTTCTGGAGAGGAAGAGTGATATTGAAGAAACAGAGAAATATAATCTGCTGTTTTAGCACTCATTATCTCTTCTCCACCATACTGCCCTTTAGCAAAAACCAGAGAAATTAGTTTAGCTATTTCATTTGCATTACTGTAGAGGTGCTCATTTTCAAAATGATAGTTCCAAATACCCAATTTAGAATATAATTGCTCTTCTACAAATTGAGCAACAGAAGAGTTTGCTCTCTGCTCAATAACTTTTTTTATCCTTCTATTGTTATCTGCAGAAAACTCTGGCTCATCTGAGACTTTACCATAGGGTAAATGTCTATGCATAATTAAATCTGAAATAAGCACATCTCTATCAAACTCTTCAAGAGATAAAAGACCTTTCTCTCTTAGTAACATAGCAGAGGGGAGCAGTGTCATAGCGCCCTCAATACGGTTAAGAGGAAGCCTATCTTCTATAGTAATATCTCCATAAGAGTTATTTAGAATTATATCTTTTTCATTAATTAAAATAAGTTGAGCACCAGAATAGTTACCCCTATCAATATCATTTGAGATAATAGAGTTAATACTCTTTTCCAGAGATTCGTAGTTATAAGAGAGAGCCAACGGAACTCCGCACCTAACTCTTAAGCCACCCTCTGTCTGTTTTGAATAACCATTATTATACTCTCCTGCAGTTACAGAAAGCCTGCCTGTAGCTGCTGTTGCTCCAAAAATAAGATGGGCAGCTGCAATGTTATTTTGAATTATATTTTGATATGCAACAATTAGAGAGGCAAAGTTTTTATGTCCCTCTAAAAAAGGAATTGCTAATGGGTTACCAAAATAGACTAATGTAGCTTTATTGCTCTTTGCAAAATCTGAAATTAGCTTCATCTCTTCTAAGTCTATCCCAAACTCCTTTTGTGGTCTAGCATCTGTATTGTGTAGAGCTATAATGGTATGATTGTTTCTTTCAAACTCCAAAAGAGCCTCTTGCACTTCTGTTTTCTTATACTCTCCTCTAAGAATAACTGTGTCTATAAATGAGTAGCTCAAGAGACTATTAGCAAACTCCTTCCCATGTTTGTCACCCCCAAGAGAGAGGTATCCAATCTTCTGCTCTTTTAAATTTTTAATAGGCAAGTTATTCTCTCTGTTTTCTAAAAGAGTGATACTGTTTTCAGATATTGAGGTAATTAAAGAATTGTACTCCTCTTTGTTTAAGTGCTCATATAATTTTTCTGTAGAGACAGTCTCTCTTTTTAAAAGAGTGCCAATTTTCATCTTGAGCATAAGCATTTTTTTTGCTCTTATATTGAGGCTATGCATAGATATCTCACTCTTTTTTACTGCTCTCTCCATAATATCTAATGCCTTTCCTACATTCTCTGGCATTAGTATAAGGTCGCTACCCGCTTTGTAGGCCTCTAAAGGCAGATACTCTGGAGCCATAAAAGTAGAAACACCTTTCATATTAAGTGCGTCGGTAATTATAAGGCCATTGTACTCTAATTCTCTACGCAACAAATCACTTACAATGGGGTGAGAGATTGAACTCGGCCGCCCAGAACTATCTAAAGAGGGTATCTGTAAATGAGCAACCATTACCATATCTACCCCTGCCTCAATGAGTTTTTTAAAAGGGTAGAGCTCCAATGAGTCTAACCTATCTTTGGAAAAAGAGATAAGCGGTAGAGCATGATGCGAATCTGTATCGGTATCGCCATGGCCAGGAAAATGTTTGGCAGAGCCAGGAACTCCAGCATCTTGCATCCCTCTCATATAGGCCACTCCATATTTTGCTACTAGCTCTCTATCTTCACCAAAAGAGCGAGTGTTAATTACTGGATTGGTTGGATTGTTATTTATATCAATTGAAGGAGCATAGTTAACATCTATTCCTAATCTTTTAGTTTGCTCTCCTATTGCATAACCCATTTTATAAATAAGGGAGTCACTTTTAAGAGCGCCTAACTGCATTTGCCTAGGAAAAGCCATAACAGAATCGAACCTCATTGAGGCGCCCCACTCGCCATCTAAAGTTACTAAAAGTGGTATCTTGGAGTGGGATTGAAGTAGATTAATCATCTCCACTCCTGGAGTAAGAGCAGAGTTCATTATAATAACACCCCCAACTCTCTCTTTTTTAACAAGATTTAATGCTTCAATTGTATTCTCGTTGTCTGGATCGGAAGAGAAGGCTACAATAAAAAGTTGAGCAATTTTTTCTCTTGTGCTCATTTTAGATAAAATGGCATCTACTACAGCATTTGAATAAACTCCTCTGGGTTGGCTTTGAGCCAGAAGAGTGAGGGGGCTAACAAGTAAGCAAAAGGTTGTAATAAAAGATAGAAATCTATTTAATTTAGATTTTCTTAATGTACTATTTAGCATTGTTATAATTTATTCTGTTAGATTGAAGATATTTGCTCTGCTAGTCTCTCTAACTTCTTACTCAACTCTCTATTAGCTACCTCATATTCCTGCACAGAGTTAATGTCTGTTTTAACTCCAAAATAGAATTTTATTTTAGGCTCTGTTCCTGAAGGGCGCACAGAAACAACTGTATTATCACTACAAACAAACTGAATTACATTAGATTTTGGAAGAGTTATCTTATATCTAAGATCACTTATGTTATCTACTGTTTGGGACTTTAAATAGTCGTGAATCAAAACTACTTGTGAGCCATCTAGCTTTTGCGGAGGAGACTCCCTAAACCTTTGCATCATTTTGTCTATCTTCTCTACTCCATCTTTTCCTTTTTTGGTTATAGATATAAGATGCTCTTTGTAAAAACCAAATTCTTGGTAAATCTGTAGAAGTAGCTCATAAAGAGTAAGACCTTTAGATTTGGCCCAAATTGCTGCCTCGGCAACAAAACAGCTAGAGATTACTGCATCTTTGTCTCTAACAAACTCTCCAACATTAAAGCCATAGCTCTCTTCGCCACCTGCAATAAAGAACCGTTTATCCTCTTGTTCTCTTACCACTTGAGCAATAAATTTAAAACCAGTTAAAACATTAAAAAGATCTACTTTATAGCTATCGCAAATAGACTTCATGAGATCTGTTGTAACAATTGTTTTAACCATATAGCCCTCTTTTCCCTCAAACTCTGTTAGTAGCCCCTTCTCTTTTCTTCTCTCTAAAATATAGTATGTTAAAAGAGCAGCCATTTGGTTTCCATTAAGAAGAATCATCTCTCCATTAAGATCTCTCACTGCAATACCTAACCTATCGGCATCTGGGTCTGTTGCCATAACAATATGAGCTCCTGTTTGGTTAGCCCTCTCAATAGCCATTTTAAGAGCCTCTGGATCTTCTGGGTTAGGGTACTTTACTGTTGGGAAATTACCATCATTAATGTCTTGTTCTGGAACATTTATTATGTTTTTGAACCCAATCCTTTTAAGGGCTTCCGGTACCATTTTAACACCTGTTCCATGCAACGGAGTATAGACTATTTTAAGATCATTCTCCTTAGTAATAAGTTCAGAGGAGAGCGTTAAAGAGAGAATGGCATTAAGGTAAGCCTCATCTGTCTCTTTGCCTATTATTTCAATTTTACTTTTGTCTCCTTGGAACTTAACCATTGAGGGGTTCTCTACTTTAAGAACTTCTTTAATAATATTACTATCGTGTGGAGCAGTAACCTGTGCCCCATCGTCCCAATAAACTTTATAGCCATTATACTCTTTGGGATTGTGAGAGGCTGTTAGCATAACTCCTCCAACACATTTGTAATGTCTAATTGCAAAGCTTAATTCTGGTGTTGGACGCAACTGTTCAAAAAGGTAAACTTTAAACCCATTTGCAGTAAACACCTCGGCAGTAATCTCTGCAAAATAAGAGCTATTTGTTCTATTGTCAAAAGCAATAGCAACAGCAGGGTCCTCTTTTTCTGGGAAGGAGGCCAAAAGATAATTGGCAAACCCTTGAGTAGCCATACCAACTGTATATTTATTAATTCTATTGGTTCCAATGCCCATTACTCCCCTTAAACCACCTGTCCCAAATTCTAAATTTTTATAGAATGCATCTTCCAGCTCATTAGATCCTTTAGATATCATCTCTTTTACTGTTGCAACAGTCTCTTTATCAAAGCTATTAGACAACCATGTTTCTGCTCTTTCTATATAATTTAAAGACATATTTTTTTGTATTAAATGTTAACAAAAATAACCAAATCATTCCTATTAGCAAAAATCAGTTAAACTACATTATATTTGCGCTATGAATCTTAGAGAATATCTACCATTTTATAAACGTAACATTGCTATGGCACTGCCTGTAATGCTCACTCAAGCAGGGCAAGTTACTGTACAACTGGCAGATAATATAATGGTTGGCCATTTAGGAACGGCTCAACTAGCCTCTGTTTCGTTTGCAAATTCTATCTTTATTCTAGGGATGGTATTTGGAATAGGGTTTACTCAGGGGTTAACTCCTCATATTGGTCAAAGTTTTGGTAGAGGAGAACATCAAAGAGTCTCTTCTTTACTAAAAAACTCGCTTGTACTAAACAGTATAACAGCACTATTGTTAACAGGGGTTATGTTCTTGGCTGGAAAGTTAATGAATGTAATGGGGCAAACAGATCAGGTTCTATTTTACGGAAAAGAGTATTATAATATTCTATTGTACTCTCTTCTCCCTTTTCTTCTTTTTTTTGGCTTAAGACAGTTTTCCGAGGGCATTGGTATTACCAAGTATGCGATGTATATAACTCTTTTTGCAAACTTTATAAATATAGTTCTTAATTGGGCTCTTATATATGGGCACTTTGGTTTTGAAGCCATGGGTGTGAGAGGTGCTGCCACAGCAACTCTTATAAGCCGAGTAATTATGTTGCTCCTATTTGCATACCTTTTTATAAAATTAGAGTGCTACAAAAAATACATAACTCTTTTTGTTGCTCCTCTTATTAATATTAACCTAATGTTTAAGGTATTAAAGACCTCAATACCTCTCTCTTTTCAAAATGTGGTAGAGATTACAGCTTTTAGTTTAAGTGCTATTATGGTTGGGTGGCTAGGTGAGGTACCATTGGCTTCACATCAAGTAGCTATGAGCATGAGTAGCTTTTCATTCATGATTGCATTAGGTATTGGTGCTGCTGCTACTATAAGAGTTTCTCACCAATATGGCTATGGCGATTATAAATCTATGAGAATTGCTGGATTTGCTTCTATCCATTTGAGTGTTGCACTTATGGCTCTTTGCGGTGTAGCATACATTATATTTAGAAACTACATACCTATAATTTACACTCAAGACCCTATGGTAAGAGAAATGGCTGCTACTCTGCTAATAATGGCTGCCCTATTTCAAGTCTTTGATGCGGCACAATTGGCAAGTCTTGCTTGTCTAAGAGCTTTGGCAGATGTTAAAATCCCCCTTTTACAATCTCTCTTTTCTTACTATTTTGTATCTCTTCCAATGGGCTATCTATTTAGTTTCACTTTAAACATGGGAGCTGTGGGAGTATGGATAGGGCTATTATCTGGGCTTGCATTTGCAAGTGTTCTTTTCCTATATAGGTTTAACTCATTAAGTAAAAAGCTTATTCTTCAACAAAATGAAAGCAAAGGAATTTAATTATACAAAAGGAGTTCTTACTCTAATCTTTATTAGTACTGTTATTAGAATTGCCTTAGCACTAATATTAGACTTGGCAGAAGATGAAGCATACTTTAGAACCTTTGCACTTTTTCCAGAGCTGAGTAACTTTGATAAGCCTCCAATGATTGGCTGGATCATACAGCTATTTACAAATAATCTTTACTTTAATAGTGAGTTTGCTATTCGCCTCTCTTCAATCTTGTGCGGGAGTACTAGTATGTGGGTAATATATATTATTGCAAGAAGATTAAGTAGAGAAACTGCAGGCTTTTACTCTGTTCTTCTTTACGCAACCTCATTCTATTTTAGCATATACTCCTCTCTGTTAGCTCTACCAGAATCTCCTCAAACACTATTCTATCTTTTATCGCTCTACTTTATAATTGAAGCACTATTCCCTCGTAGAAAAAATTGCGAAGAGTCTACTATTATAAGTAATATGGCCTATATTCTAGCTGGTATATTTATAGGGTTAAGTATTTTGTCTGAGTTCTCCTCGGCTATGATTTGGCCAGCCATCTTTATCTATCTTTTAATTTACAATCGCTCACAATTTAAAAGGTTAGCTCTTTATCTATCGCTTATCACAAGCTTGCTTTTTTTAATTCCTCTCTACATTTGGTATTTTGGATATAACTTACCTGGAAGCCAGTATATAACTCTACTATTTAATTTCAATGGCAGCTTCCCCATAAGAGAGATGGTAAAGGGTTTGTTAGTTGTAATTGTACTTAACAACCCAATAAATATTGCAATAATCTTCTACTCCATAGTGAAGTTTAACAAAAGAAAGATTAGAGATAACAAATTCAACCTACTAATTACTATCTCCTCTATAACTGCTATCACATTTTTATCTCTCTCTGTTTTTTCCGGGATATTCATATACGCCATTTCGCATACTTTTATTCCGCTACTGTTCATAGCAGGTGATTATATGAGTAAACAGCTAATAAATAGAGAAAAGCTAACTCTACACCCCTATTTAAATGGCTCTATCTACCTCTACATAACTCTTTTATCAATTATCACTTTAAATAATTACACAGGCATTATTAACAACAATGTTTTTGTCTCTAAGAGTAGTCTCACTAAACCACTCCAAATAATATGGCCGTTAAAGCAATTGGCACCTTATCTGAAATAAGAAAATATGCCTGGATTACTCAAAAGTTAAAATTCTTTAAAAAGGGTGAAAACGCATACTATATTGATGACTCCTCTTCTCCCGAAAATGCTATTAAGTTTGGAGAGAGTTACTACCAAAAAGTAGAGAAAGCATCTGTTGTATATATTATGAAAATGGGCAAGCCTGTAAAAAAATATACTATATACAGGTTTCTGAACCTTAAAACTCTACCTGTACAAAATAATATTGAGGTTGTAAATAGGTTTTACACCAATTTACAACCTCAACAAATAAATTCAAATCAAATATTGTAACAAAAAATTAGTTACAATTATTAAAGCTCATTAAGAGCCTATTAATTCTTTATCTTTATCCATCCAAACTACCTCTAAAAGTGAATTGTCTAAAGAAGAGAGAAGTTTAATCTTACACTTATATTTGTAAGACCACTTTCTAACTATACTCCATATACCTTTAGAGAGATAAGCCTCTAAAACAGGATTCACTTTTAATAAGAGTTGTTTATAACCTTTCTCTTTAACGTAAAACGCTAACTCTCTTTCTATAGTCTCATCTACAATAACTGTAGATGCAACTTTTCCAGTTCCTTTACACGAAGGGCATACTTCATTAGTAGCTATTTCTGTAGCAGGTCTAACTCTTTGACGAGTTATTTGCATTAGCCCAAATTTTGTAATAGGTAAAATATTGTGTCTAGCTCTATCTTTTTGCATTAAGTCTATCATATGCTTTAATAGCTCAACTCTATGCTCGTTAGTCTCCATATCTATGAAGTCTACAATAATAATCCCGCCCATATCACGAAGACGAAGCTGACGAGCAATTTCGTCTGCTGCATGCATATTCACTTCAAAAGCATTTTGCTCTTGACCTATCCCAGATTTTGCCCTTATACCACTGTTTACATCAACTACATGGAGTGCCTCTGTATGTTCAATTACAAGATATGCACCCTGTTTAATTGAAACAACTTTCCCAAAAGCACCTTTAATCTGTTTTGAAACATCGAAATGTTCAAAAATTGGTTCTCCACCCTTATAATATTTTACAATTTTCTCTTGACCTGGAGAAATTACAGAAATATAGTCTTTAACTTCATTAGCTACACTCTGGTCATTAACATAAATATTTGAAAATGAATCGCTAAGTAAATCTCTTAAAATTGTTGTAGTTCTACTGTTTTCAGTAAAAAGAAGTTGAGGTGGGTTTGATTTTGAAATCTCTACCCATGAATCTTCCCATTTTTTAATGAGAGATTTAAGTTCTCCATCTAGTACTGCAGCTTTTTTTCCTTGAGCTGCGGTTCTAATAATAACTCCATAATTAGGAGGAAGAATGCTGTAAACCAGCCTTTCTAATCTTTTTCTCTCTTCTCTTGAAACAATTTTTTGAGAAATATTCACCTTGTCGGAAAATGGTAATAAAACCATATTTCTACCGGCAATAGAAATTTCTGAAGTAAGCCTTGAGCCTTTAGTTGAAATAGGCTCTTTTACAATTTGTGTAATTAAATGTTGGCCAGGTTTCAGGACATCTGTAATCTTACCCTCTTTTTCTAAAACATCACCTAATTTTACAGATGAGAAAAATTCTTTATAAGATTTTTTATTTTGATTGATGTGCCTGAGAAAATAATCTAGGGCTTTAAAGGATAAACCAAGGTCTAGATAGTGAATGAAAGCATCTTTTTTGTCTCCGATATCTACGAATGCGGCATTAAGAGCAGGCATAATTCGCTTAACTCTCCCGAGATACACATCTCCTACCGAATAACTATCGTTGTTTTGCTCTTTATTGAGCTCAATAAGTCTATGACCTTCGAGCAGAGCAATTGATACCTCCGTGGAACTTACATCAATAATTAGATCTTTATCCATCTACTATTTTAAAATAAAACAATCTAAAGCAAATCTATTGACTTGCTTTAGATTATTACTCAATTAAAGACCAAAAAAGCAACTATTTCTTCTTCTTGTGCCTGTTTTTACGCAGACGTTTTCTGCGCTTATGGGTTGCCATTTTGTGTCTTTTTCTTTTTTTTCCGCAAGGCATAATTAAATATTTAAAAATTAAAAAAAATTATCTTTTAACGTTCTCTTTGACTTCTGTCATGAAAACTTTAGCTGGCTTAAATGCTGGTATAAAATGCTCTGGAATAACTAAAGTTGTATTTTTAGAGATATTTCTAGCTGTTTTTTGTGCACGTTTCTTCACAATAAAACTGCCAAACCCTCTTAGGTATACATTTTTGTCTTTAGCAAGTGAGTCTTTCACGCTTTCCATGAAACTTTCAATTACATTTTGTACAGCAATTTTTTCCATTCCTGTTGCTTTTGCAACTTCATTTACGATATCCGCTTTTGTCATGATAATAATAATTAAAGGGTTAATCTATTTTGAACAAACAAAAATACTATTATTTTATTGATAAATACAAATATTAGACCAATTATTTTTGTTTTATAGTAATCTTACCCAATAAAATAGAGATTTTAACTATATTTGAGAATGAAAAAGAGTCTAACAGTTATTGTATTTTTAACAGCTCTACTTCTTTCAACAAATATAATTATTTCTCAGGAATATTATTTCGTCTCTGAAATTACTGTTAGAGGAAATAATAAAACAGATGAAAAGACAATAATTAGAGAGCTCCCTTTTGAACTTGGAAGTATTGTTGACGCTGAATCATTAAACAACCTTATAAAACAAGGTGAACAAAATATTAACAACCTTTCACTCTTCACATCGGTTTCGGTGTCAACTGAACTATTCTGTGAGCATCTAGGGTCTAAGTATCATAATATTCGTGTTGTAATTGATGTAATAGAGCGGTGGTATTACTGGCCCAGAATAGGTCTCCGTCTAGAAGATAGAAATTTTAGTAGCTGGATAAAAAACCCAGATTGGGAAAATGTAACTCTAGAGACAGGCTTTACAATAAATAATGTACTTGGTAAAAACCAAACAATAAAACTTCTAGTTACCAGTGGCTTTAATAAAGGATTTATGTTTGACTACTCTAATTTAGCGCTTGGCACTACTGGCAAACACTATCTAGGATGCAACTTTACTAGGCTCTACTCTAGAGTACAAAATGTCTCTCTAGTAGATAATGAGCCCTTTTACCTTAAATCAGATACCTCTTTCCTAACCAGTAGCTATACTGCCCTATTGACATATACATATAGACAAAAAATAAGATTAAGTCACAATTTCAAACTAAAATTCGCCTATGTAGAGTTAGACCCCGCAATTTTTTCACACAACCCTAATTATTGGGGTAATCGCGAAATTAAAAGAAGAGGTTACTCTATTGAATATAACTTTATTTTAGATGAAAGAGATAATGTTCAATATCCACTAGAGGGGTATTTTATTCGCGCTGGCATATCTGGTTATGTTACAAATAGAATGGATACAAAATACATTACAGCAGAGGGCGACTACCATTACTATAAGAAAATATTCAATAAAGGGTATATGTCTGCTAGAGTTCAATGCGGTATCTCTAAAAGCAGTGTTGAGGGATACATATTTAATAGAGCAATTGGATATAACAATATAAACCTAAGAGGATACGAGCTCTATGTAGCAGATGGGCAGCACTATTTTGTATTTTCACCTACAGTTAAATATAATATTTTACCTAAAACTTACTACACTCTAAATTTTCTCTCTTTTCTACCTAGATTTAGTAAAATTCACTTTGCTCTTTATGCAAAACTATATACAGACATAGGTTATGCTTGGCATAAATACCCAACAGCAGATAACGGGTTATCCAACAAATTACTCCAAAGCTGGGGCGCAGGATTAGATTTAGCATCTTACTACGACATTACTTTAACTGTAGATTACTCCTTTAATAATATAGGTAAACATGGATTCTTCATATCTCTTATGGCACCAATAAAATAGTTTGGCATAAAGATTGACCATATACCATATGAATAAGGCTCTAGTTTATTACACTAAGAGCTATGACATTTTGACACTTAATTTATAAGAGATAATATGAAGTTTTCTGAATATTTTTTACAACATACAGTTGCAGACGATGTAAACATTATACCGGTAATGAGCATGGAGGGCTCAGATGATCTTATTGAAAGCGATCTTCCAGAAACTCTCCCTGTTATAGCACTTAGGAATGCTGTGCTCTTTCCTGAAACAATAATCCCTATAACTGTAGGTAGAGAAAAGTCTATAAAACTGGTAAGAGAGGCATACAAAAAAGATAAAATACTTGGAGCAGTCTCTCAAAAAGATGCTAAGCTTGAAAACCCTAAGCCAGAAGACTTGTATGAAATAGGTACATTAGCTAAAATTATAAAGGTAATTGAAATGCCAGATGGAGGCATTACAATTATATTACAAGGAATGAGAAGGTTTAAGGTAGTTGAGTATTTAAGTAGCGACCCCTATTTTTTAGCTCAAGTAAAATATCTTGCCATAGACAAAAACCCAAAAAACAGTAAAGAACTTGAAGCAATCTCTGGATCTATTAAAGATTTAGCCCTTCAAATAATAAAACTATCTCCTCATCTACCACAAGAGGCTGCATTTGCAATCAAAAATATAGAGGGTTATAGTTTCTTAGTAAACTTTATCTCTTCTAGTATGGAGCTAGAGAGTATGTTAGATAAAATAACTCTGCTAAGAGAAGATAAACTTAAGAGCAGGGCTCTAAAATTGCTTGAGATACTAAATAGACAGATAGATCTTTTAAAACTAAAAGACGATATACAGCAAAAAGTTAGAGTAGAGATAGATCAACAACAAAGAGAGTATTATTTAAACAGCCAGCTTAAAACTATTCAAGAAGAGCTAGGAATGAGCAATAACACTCAAGATGCTGCTGAACTTAAGCAACTTGCTCAAAAGAAAGAGTGGCCAGAGTATGTAGAGGAAGTTTTTGAAAAAGAGCTCCAAAGATTCGAAAGAGTAAACCCTAACTCTCCAGACTACAATATCCAACTCTCTTATTTGAGATTTTTGGTGGAGTTACCTTGGGATGAACAGAGTAAAGACAATCTTGACCTAAAGCATGCACAAAAAACTTTAGATCAAGATCACTTTGGGTTAGAGAAGGTAAAAGATAGAATAATTGAACATCTTGCAGTTCTTAAACTGAAAGGAGATCTTAAATCTCCCATTTTATGTTTGTATGGGCCTCCAGGAGTTGGGAAAACTTCTCTAGGTAAATCTATTGCAAAAGCATTAGGTCGCAAATATGGTAGATTGTCTCTGGGGGGGTTACATGATGAATCTGAAATAAGAGGCCACCGTAAAACCTATATTGGAGCAATGCCTGGAAGAATCATTAATACTATTAAAAAAGCGGGTACCTCCAACCCTCTTATTGTTTTAGACGAGATAGATAAAGTTAGTAGTGACTTTAGAGGAGACCCTGCCTCGGCACTTCTAGAAGTTTTAGACCCAGAACAAAACACTACATTTCATGACAACTACCTTGATATAGATTACGACTTGTCTAAAGTGCTATTCATTACAACTGCAAATAATATTGGAACTATACATCCTGCACTTAGAGACCGTATGGAGTTAATAAATGTAAGCGGTTATCTTGCCGAGGAGAAGTATTATATTGCAAAAGACCACCTCATTCCTAAACAGATAGAAGCTCACGGTTTAAAAAAAGGAGATTTAAAAATAACAAAACGTGGGATAGACACTGTTATAAATGATTATACTAGGGAGTCTGGAGTAAGAGAGTTAGACCGCCAAATAGCTAAAGTTGCTAGAATAACAGCAAAGAGAATTGCTCTAGACGAAAAACGCCCTGCTTCAATTGGCAGTAAAGAGGTTAGAGAGATATTAGGCCTCCCAACATACACTCCAGATATTCAGAAGGGAAATGAAGCCCCTGGAGTTGTAACTGGTCTTGCTTGGACTCAAAACGGTGGCGACATTCTGTTTGTGGAGTGTAGTCTTAGCCAAGGTAAAGGAGTACTAACAACAACTGGTAACCTTGGAGATGTTATGAAGGAGTCTGCTACAATTGCTTATCAATACTTGAAAGCAAACCCCAACTACTTAGACCTTAACCCTACAGAATTTTCAAAAAAAGATATTCACGTTCACGTTCCAGAGGGTGCTATTCCTAAAGATGGACCTTCTGCTGGAATTACAATGATATGTGCTATAGCCTCTGCTTTTATGAAGAGGAAAATAAAAAGTGGAATAGCTATGACTGGCGAAATAACTTTAAGAGGTAGAGTGTTACCAGTTGGTGGAATTAAAGAGAAGATATTAGCTGCCAAAAGGGCAGGTATAAAAACAGTAGTGCTCTCTGTAGATAATGAAAAAGATGTTAAAGAGATAAAAGAGATTTACGTAAAGGGTCTAAATTTTCATTATGTAAATAACGTCTCAGATGTTTTAGAGTTTGTATTTTAAATAGAGCTCAAAAATGGATTTTAAATTAGAGAGTAGCTGGCAAGAAAAGTTGAGAGGTGAGTTTGATAAAGAGTACTTTACTAAACTCACCTCTTTAATTAAGGCCGATATTAACTCTGGATTCACTCTCTACCCTAAAGAGAGTGATGTATTCAATGCTTTTAAACTAACTCCATTCCACAAAGTTAGGGTAGTAATATTAGGTCAAGACCCATATCATGGCCCTAATCAAGCACATGGGCTGTCATTTTCAGTGCCAGAGGGGGTAAAGAAACCTCCATCCCTTGTAAATATTTTTAAAGAACTTCGGGCAGATATTGGTATAACTCCACCCATTTCTGGTAATCTAGAGAGATGGGCAAAGCAGGGAGTCTTTCTATTAAATGCAGTGCTTACAGTACGTGCAGGAGAGGCCGCCTCACATAGTAAAATTGGGTGGATACAATTTACAAATGCTGTTATTGAGAAGCTCTCTAATGAGAAAGAGGGAGTGATTTTTTTGCTGTGGGGTAATTTTGCAAAAGGCAAGAAAGCTCTTATAGATAGTTCTAAACATTTTGTACTTGAAGCAGCACACCCCTCTCCTCTAGCTAGAGGCGCTTTTTTTGGTAGCAAACATTTCTCTAAAACAAATGAACTTTTGACAAAGAGTGGCAGAGAACCAATTGTGTGGTAACTTTATAATATTCCTAAATAGCTAGGCTATATAACTCTATCTAGAGCCAAATACTAGAGACCCAATCCTAACAAGAGTTGAACCATGCTCAATAGCAATATGGTAATCGCTAGACATTCCCATAGATAACTCCTTAAAGTTAACATCATTAACAAAAACACTCTGTTTTAAAGAACAGA
>JAQVZL010000104.1 GCA_028708215.1 Bacteroidales bacterium | reverse complement strand
CAGATAGTTTAGAGACTATTATGGTAGAAGCTAGAAGTGAAGTTTATGATGGTCATGGAGAAGCTGGTACAGATGCTGTAGAGATTACTAATGGTGATGTGGTAACTACTGTAACTCTAGATAATACTCACTATAAAGTGTTTGATTATTTAGGAAATGATCTTAATATCTTTGCTCCAACTGATACTAGAGTAACTGGTGTAGATCTAGAAGCTCCAGCAGATCAAGCTCACTTGCTTAATATTACTACTAATGGTACAACTTGGGATATTAAAGGAACTAACAACGTTGCAGTTATTAACCCAACAACTGTTACTATTCCTTTAACATTGAAAGTTACAGATGTATTAGGTCTAGTTAAAGAGTACACAATTAATGTAACAGTTACTCAACCGTAATTATTACAGTTCTATAATAATTAAGAGGCGCATTAATGCGCCTCTTTTTTTGTATCTATTTTTCACAAATAGTTTTTTTCTGCTATATTTACTTTTGATATAAGAAATTGAATTTCTCTTACTAATTAATATAAAAAAGAGATTGTACTATGGAAAATAAAATAAAACACAACCTTAATAGCAAAAAATTTGAAACAGTTGTAGATGGAGTTATTGCATTTGTTGAGTATGATAACTACCCTGGAGGTTTAGATCTATTTCACACATTAGTTCCCAAAGCTATTGGAGGTAGGGGTATAGCAGCCGCTCTTGTAAAACATGTATTAGAATATGCTGCAGAGAACAACTTAAAAGTTAAGCCAACATGCTCATACGTGAAGATATATATGGAGCGTCACAAAGAGCAATATGCTCATTTAGAAGAGAAAACGGAACAGAAGTTTAAACCAATGGATGGAATGACTGGCCATGCATGTGGTACCAAAAAACCTAATTGACAATTAACTTAAACTTATTATAAACTATGAACTTCAATAATACAAAGATTGCCTTTTCTATGAAAAGCAATGGCGATTTACGCAATGCACTTTTACTATACACCATAATCCAGAGGCCTTTTGTTGTAAAGCTTGCGAAAGTAATGGCAAATACCGCAATGGCAATACGCTTTCCAATTGCATGGGCAGTAAAACCCACTCTTTACCGCCAGTTTGTAGGGGGAGAGAGCTTGCAAGAGTGTAGTAAATTGGCCAATCTTCTAAAAGAGTATAATGTAAAATCTGTATTAGATTATTCGGCCGAAGGGGGTTCATCACAAGAGCATATAAATAATGCGTTTAAAGAGACAATGCGCTCTATAGAGTTTGCTAAAGGAGATTTGTCTATTCCATACACTGTTTTTAAACCTACAGCAATGGTAAATGATGCTCTACTTAATAAAGCAGCTAAAGCTTTTGACTCACTAAGCCAGCAAGAGAGAGAAGAGATAGAAAAGTTTAGAGAGAGAGTGTTGGCTCTATGTCAAAAAGCTTACGAGAGCAATGTTCGAATACTTATAGATGCAGAACATTATGCAACCCAAGATCTTATAGATAAAGTTGCAGAAGAGGCAATGGAGCGCTATAACTCTAAAAGAGCAATAGTATTTCAAACACTACAAATGTACAGAGTAGATAGGTTAGACTATCTAAAAAAAATACATAAAGAAGCACAGGAGAAAAACTACATTCCTGGAATTAAGTTTGTGAGAGGTGCCTATATGGAAGAGGAGAGAGAGTTGGCAGTAAAAAATGGTTATTTAGACCCCATTCACCCAACAAAAGAGGCTACAGACAACTGTTACGATAGTGGTTTAAAGTATGTTATGGAACATATAGACTCATTTGAATTATTTAGTGGAACTCATAACTACAACAGTAACATTCTTCTAGCAAAATTAATAGAAGAGAAAGGTATAAAAAAAGACGATCAAAGAATCTTCTTCTCGCAGCTTTATGGAATGAGCGACAATATAACATTTACCCTAGCAGAAGCAGGTTTTAATGTATGTAAATATGTCCCTTATGCTCCAGTTAAAGAGGTACTCCCATATCTTATTAGAAGGGCAGAAGAGAATACCTCTATGGCTGGCCAAACAAGCAGAGAGTTACAGCTCATTAAAAGTGAAATTGTTAGAAGACGTAAAACTCGCTCCTAATCTTTATTTATTATATTATTTTTTGTAAATTGGGGCTATATCTTTAAAAATGACTGCTGTGAAAAAGATTTTATCAATTGATGGCGGTGGAATTCGAGGAATTCTACCAGCATCGATACTTGCACATTTAGAGAAGCGCTTAATACAGCAGGGTGGCGACTCAAATCTTAGAATAGCAGACTGCTTCGATCTTCTCTCTGGTACCTCTGCTGGCGGAATATTAGTTGCGTTATATCTAACTCCCAATAAGAGTTCAGATATTAATAATGTAAACAACCCAAGGCCAAAATATAGTGCACAAGAGGTATTAGACTTATACACAGAACTCGGCCCACTTCTTTTTAAAAAACCTATAGGGTACTTTTTAAAATCTGCAGCTGGGTTGCTACGTAGTAGATATAGCGAAGATGCTCTCTACCATTTTTCAAAGCAAATTATTGGAGATAGCTATATTTCTGAAGTTATGAAAGATTGTCTTATAACAGCCTACGATTTAAGTAGCCGTAAAGCTCTTCTTTTTAGCAAGTTTGCAACTAAAAAATATGGCAGTATGGCAGACTATAAATTGAGCGATATTGCTTGTGCAACATCTGCAGCTCCAAGCTATTTTATTCCTTCACAAATCTTTGCCAAAGATGGAGGCCCTAGACATTTGGTAGATGGGGGTGTTTATGCTGGCAACCCCTCTATGTGTGCTTTGGTAGAAGCAATAAAGATATGGCCCAAAGAACGGGTAGAAAACTTCTCTATGCTCTCTATAGGTACGGGTAAAGTTGTTAAGCCCTACCACTATAAACAGACTAAGCACTTTGGCTATATCCACTGGTTAAACCCAATACTAGATATTTTAATGTCTTCTGTCTCTGAAACGGTAGATTACCAAGTGCAGCAAATTTTTGCAATATCTAAAGTCTCGCAGAATTATACTAGAATTGAGCCCCCTCTTTTTACAGCAGATACTAAGATGGACAATGGCTCATCTAGCAATATTAGAAAACTCCAATGGGCAGCGCAAAACTATATAGATCATAACGAGCTTCTATTCGATTCTATTTGCAAATCAATAATTACCAATTAGATTTTTAATATTAAAAAGAGTAGTTTTGTATTAATTATATAATTACAGAAAACAGATATATGTTTATTGCCATAGATTTTGACGGAACTATTGTGGAGCACCGTTACCCACAAATAGGAGAGGAGATTCCATTTGCTATAGAGACACTTAAGCTAATACAGAAAGAGTTAAGACACAACTTAATATTGTGGACCGTTCGTGAAGGAGAGCTGTTAGACCAAGCTGTTGAATATTGCAAAAAGAGGGGTTTAACCTTTTATGCTGTGAATCAAAACGAACCTGGAGACT
>JAQVZL010000103.1 GCA_028708215.1 Bacteroidales bacterium | reverse complement strand
ATTTTAGAGAAGTCGTTAGAGAAGGTAAGATTAGATGGGAGCTTACCTTTTAGTCTATATTCATCTAGTAAAACTCCTTTTTTAGAGAGCATAACTACTGTCCCTTTACCATGACGTGCTACAAATAGATTTCCATATTTATCGCATCTCATTCCATCCATCCCAAAATCTTTAAAAGAGTAAAAGACTCTTTTGTTTACTGGAATATTATCTTCTCCTATATCGTACACCCAAATTATCCTTTGAATTGACTCATTAACATAGAGTAACTCTCCACAAGGGCTCACAGCAATACCGTTGGTTGTTCCCATCTCTTCCTCTATCTTATATAAAAGACCTAAAGTATCTGCCATCCATAGCATGCCCGTAGACTCTTTCCAATTGGGGTCGCTTGCATAGATAAACTGGCTTTTAGGAGAAATTGCAATATCGTTAGGTTGATTCATTAAACTATCGTGAGCAAAAACTTTAACAATATTATCTTCTACTATTAAGATATTATGCCCTATATAGTCTGCTACATACATCCTTCCTGCTTTGTCAAAACAGATTCCATTACCTATTGAACTATCTGGCAAAGAGAGATAAATTGAGTGTTCTCCATTTGGGGTAACAACCCCTATAGTCCCTTGGTAGGAGTGGTTTACTGCATATAAATTACCTAATGAATCTACAGCTGGCCCCTCCATACCACTTGTAAAGGTACCCTCTGGGAGCAGATCGTAAATAGAGGGCTCTTGGTTATATGAGCTACATGAGCTACAACAAAAGGAAACTAAAAAAAAAGTTCCTAAGATAAGAGTAATAAAAAATACTCTAACCAAATAGAAGTTGTTCATAATTATTATCTTAATAGGTTAAACAGAGTGTTAAATGTGCTGCTAAATATACTTAATTGTAACCTTATTTAGAAAAACTCTTTCAAGAACTGCTTTTAGCCGTCTTATCAAGTTTCTTCTAATCTCCATCTCTACTGGAAGAGAAGGATCGTAATGTGCTTCATTAATACGGGTTCCCATAAGAAAGTCTATAACATCTGAATCCAGAATAATTCTTAAAATTTCTCCAGCTGGAGAATTTTCAATTACATCTCCCTCTTTATAGTTGTGAATAAGGTCTGCCAAATGCCCTAAAGTTAAGATTCCTTCTGTAACTAACTCGGCTCCTTCCATCTTAGCAGACATTGGAAGAGTAGATTTTACATGTTGGCTTCCATCTCCAATAATCTTTCTATCAAGCTCTCTAGCAAGGATTTGAGCAGTAGTACCCCCACATACAATTTTTTTACCGTTATAGCTCTCAAAAATTTGAGCCATTTTAGGATCATTAGTAGGGTCAAATGGAGGTCCGGTACAAATTAGTAGCCTTCTAGGAGCCCTAAGGTAGATAACACCACAGGTAATATCGTCTTTGGCTTGGAATAGATCGTTATGAATAGCCTTCTGCATAATAACTTTAGAGAGTTCACGAGCAGAGACATCTGGGTGTTTCTCTAGATAGTCGCTAACAAAATCAATAACAAGGGGCCTCTCCCAACCTTTTGGCAATTCTCGTAAACCTAATCCACTTTGAGTAACACCATCACTCATCATTATAATACGGTCTCCCTCAAAAAGCATAATTTTAGACTCCAATAAAACTCTCTCTCCTTGCTTGGTATCTAACCTTATACTCTTTTTACGTGTCTCAATAGATTTATTTCCCCTGAAAATAATAAAATCTGGGTTGTCAAATTCCATTAAATGGGCCTCCCCATTATAGTCAATCTCTGCAACCGAACATGTAGCATAGCCTATCTGCTTTTCTGAGTCTAATGGTAGTGTATCCATAATACTTATCATGGAACTCTCTAATGGCCTGTGCTGTAACCTGTAGTTTACAGCCATAGAAGCAGTTAAAGAGCTAAGAACATTTGCTCTTATACCACTACCCAATCCATCGGACAAAACAGCTATAAAGCGGTCTTCATCCTTTATATTGGCAGAGATAAATGCGTCACCTCCAACTACTTCGTTTTTTTTATACTGCTGTGAATGTGCTATCTCTATAAAGAACCTACTATTGTCTTGATCAAAAAACATAACCTATTTTTTATCAGATTCAATAACAGTATTTAGAACACTCTCTGTATAAGAAGCACTCTCTCCCAATATGTATGCAATTCTTTGTACAGATTCGGCATTGTGCTTAATAACCTCTTTCACCTTCTCTGAGATTAACTCTTTAACCAACTGAGAGTCGTCCATATTTTGAATAATCCCACAAACAAGCTTATTAGCCTGAATACTAACAATAGATAACCTAATATTACTGCCTTTCTCTCTAATATCAAACTCGGCAGTCTCATCTCCACTATTTAGTACAGCTTGAAAATACTTGTGATATGGGATAACTTTTTTAAGATCTGCCCCTGCTAAACCACCTAGAGCTTCAGAAATCATTTTTATCTCTTCTCCACCCTGTTTAATAAACTTTTCGTTTGTATCTACTACTCTTAAATTTTCGTCTACCAAAACCACACCATATGGCATCTTACGAAGCAAAACTGAAGCCTGATTCTGCGCCTCTTTTCTCATTTGTGAGATACACATCTCTCTCTCTGCTTTTCCATCTAATAAGGCTACAGCAAATGCCCTACAGTTATCATACCCACATCCTGTACAGTTGAGTTCGTCTTCTTTATTGGTTTTGCCCATAGAGTCAAGCACCTCTTGAATCTCATGGTCGCTATACATACAGTTTATTTTATATGAAAGTCTATAGGAATCAAAAGACATATCTACCTCTTTAATAGGCAGTGGAATTGCAAGGCCACTCTTTTTAAAAGCGTCAAACTCATTAAGTAATCTGTTTCTTTTAGCAGCTAAACCCTCTTGATTACTTGTGGCTGGCCCCTTAATACAACCTCCGTCACAAGCCATTAACTCAATAAATATCTTTTTTTCTGGCTTCCACTCTCCCAACTCATCACACACCTCCATTACAGATTTCATCCCAGAAAAACTCATAAAACTAGAGTCTACAGGCTTTATATCTTTACACATTGTACTTATCATACCATTATCTACAGGAAAGAGGCCTGCTCTATCAGATGCTCCAATCACAAAGTCTTTAGGCAATTTTACCCGCTCCATATCTGAAAAGAAGATACCCTCTTCTTCCATTAACATGTGCAACTCTTCAAAGGTAATTACTGCATCTGTTTCATGCTCATATATATCACTCTCATGTTTTTTAGCAATACAGGGGCCTACAAAAACCAATTTATGCTTAGTATAACCACTTGCACGTAAAAGCCTAACATGAGCTATCATTGGAGAGACAATTGGAGCTAGATGAGACTCATATTCTGGGTGATATATTTTAATATAATTTACAACAGAGGGGCAACATGTTGCAAGTACAATCTTTTTATCTGTCGCCTGTAAAAAGGAATTTGTCTCTGTTGCTACCATATCTGCTCCAATAGCAGTTTCGGAAA
>JAQVZL010000048.1 GCA_028708215.1 Bacteroidales bacterium | reverse complement strand
CGATTGTAATTTGGGGCAGTTTTCAGTTAATATATACATAGGGTTACCAAATTAACCTTGTGGCAAGAATATCGTAGCAAATCACCCAATGGCTATAGTTATTCTCAAATGTGTCACCATTATTATCAATGGCTTAAGCGTGATAGTGTATCAATGCACATGGAGCATGAATATGGAGAAGAGTTGTATATAGATTTTACCGG
The DNA here is from genome assembly GCA_028708215.1 of Bacteroidales bacterium. Classification (GTDB taxonomy): domain Bacteria; phylum Bacteroidota; class Bacteroidia; order Bacteroidales; family UBA932; genus Bact-08. The sequence goes on along the minus strand of JAQVZL010000048.1, from coordinate 14,384 downwards.
ACGTAAGATCGCATATTATAATACTGTGTCTAAGAGAATGGTAAAAGAAGAAGTGTTGGTATGCATGCTTGGAGGGAGCAATTATTTTTATGTAGAAGCTATGCATAGCCAAAAGATGGAAGATTATATTAGTGGTGTATCTAATTCTATAAATTAAAGGTAAATACTAAATATCACGTTTACTTTAGCAAAGATAAACATAGTTATAGTGTGCCTTACATTCATGTTGGCAAGCGAGTTAAGGCAGTAGTGACTAAGAATACTATATCGTTTTATTATAATTATGTTCAAATAGCAACACATCTTAGAAGCAGTATTGTGGGTAAATGCAGTACCAAACCAGAACACTTGCATCCCCATCATAGATATGTTAAAGAGTGGGAACCATCTGTAGCATATGAGTGGGCAAGTAAAATAGATCCTTCGGTAGAAGAGTATCTTGTTAATATGCTCTCAGGAGACACCTATTATCATAAAGCGAGAAAGATGTACGAAGGAGTTGTTAGTATCAGTAAGAAGTATGGTAATACAAGGCTTATCAACGCCTGTAAAAGGGCTTTGAGCTATAATGCGTACGATTACACTACTCTTAAAAATATCATTGCAAATAACCTAGATCTATTGGATTGCGAAAAAGGGCTACCAAAGAAAAAGATCCCTTTACACTCTAATATTAGAGGAGCTAATTATTATCAATAAAATTTGAATTATGGACAGCAATAACATACTCGATAAAATGAGCTCTTTGAGGTTAAATGGAATGCATAGCTAAAAGAGACCTTTGCCGATGCAATTCTTGATAGACTTGTTAGTGGAGCTTACAGATTAGAACTAAAAGTTAAAAAATCACTCAGAGAAGAATTTTAATATTATATAATTTTATGCTAATTTGCCATCGAAATAAGAAGCTGTGACTGGCCCAGCATCATCCAGTAGCGTGGCCCTGCATTAACAGTATATACAATAAAAGAAAAGATTTTCAGTATTTGTTCATTTATATAGACACAAAAAGCGCAACGTGTTATATTATAAACAGTTGCGCTTTTATTAAGTGACCCCGACAGGATTCAAACCTGTAACCTTCTGATCCGTAGTCAGATGCTCTATTCAGTTGAGCCACGGGGCCTTATTATAGACCTAAATATAGTTAGTCTTTTTTAGCAACTACGTATCTTCTCTCTTTGATACGAGCTTTCTTACCAGTAAGTTTTCTAATGTAGAAAATTCTTGCTCTTCTTACTTTACCACGCTTGTTAACCTCTACAGACTCAATGAAAGGAGATGTAATAGGGAAGATTCTCTCTACACCTACTCCACTAGACATTTTACGTACAGTAAATGTTTCAGTAGTGCCTGTACCTCTTCTTTGAATAACAACACCACGGTATTTTTGAAGACGCTCTTTGTTTTCCTCTCTAATTCTATAGGTAACTGTTACTGTGTCACCAGCTCTAAAACTAGGCAATTGAGCCTCTTGGCCTGCAAAAGATTGTTCTGCAATTTTAATTAAATCCATTTCTTTATCTATTAGTGCAACGTTACAGACTCCTCTGTTCTTGTAAGAGGTTGCTTTTTTATTTGGGACTGCAAAAGTAGAGAATATTTTTTAGATACCAAAATAATAAGCGCTATTTTATACCAGCCTTATATAGAGCACCACCAATATTATCATATTTAGCGCCTGTAACACTCTTTAGACAGCTAGGAATATTGTTTATGTAGAGAGCTCCTAAGAAAGCAAAAATAAGTGCCTCTTTGAAGTTAACAGTCATATTATCTGGTACAACATACTCACTATCTGGGGCATTTTTAGCCATTCTCTCTACTAAAAAAGTATTAAATGCTCCGCCACCAGTTAACAATACTTTCCCCCCTTTTACATGCGAACCTATTTGCACAGCCACATGCTCACAATAGGTAGCAAGCCTATCTTCTATAGTTAAACCAAAAGAGTCAATCAAAGGAATAACTTGCTCTTCTACCCATTCACGGCCCAAAGATTTTGGCCCCTTTAAAGTGTAAAATTCAAGGCCATTTAGTTTAGTAAGCAAACCATCACACACCTTGCCACTACGGGCTATCTCTCCATCTTTGTCATACTCCAACCCTATTTCGCGAGTATAGTGGTTAAGAACATAGTTTACAGGGCAAATATCATATGCAGAACGGCTCTCTCCACTATCAAAAGAGATATTGGAAAAACCACCCATATTAAGACAGTAATCGTAATCTGCAAAAAGGTTTCTATCTCCAACAGGAACTAAGGGAGCTCCTTGGCCATAGAGAGCAACATCTGTAGTTCTAAAGTCGCAAATTGCATCTACCCCACTCTCTGCGGCAATACCTGCACCCGAACCTATTTGAGCTGTAAATCTTTTTTCTGGTTGGTGAAAAATAGTATGACCGTGAGAGGCAATATAGTCTGGCTTGAAATCATTCTCTTCAATAAATTTTCGCACACATCTACCCAAATAGAGACCATAATCTGAATGCCACTGAGCATATTCCAATGCGGTCATATTCTGAGCTGTAGCTAGCTTCTCTTTTATCTCTAACGGGTACTGCACCTCGGCAGCCTTTATAATTTCATAATCCCACTTACCATCTTTATATTCAAACTGAGTATAACAGAGGTCGAGCCCATCAAGCGAAGTGCCAGACATCATTCCAATTATCTTTACCATATAAAAGAACTTTTTATTAGATTAGTATTCTCTTTATTATCTGTAACAAAGATAGTAATTATATGCTTTTCACCTTTTTTAATTATATCTCCCTTAAGCTCTGTCTCCAACCTTTTTCTTTTAGGGTCATATGAAGTAAGAACCCACTTCCCATCTATTTGAACCCTATACGAAGAGATACCCGAAAGGTTGTCATAAATAGTAAAACGCAAACTTCTCCTACCAGCAATATTCTCCCCTTCACTAAAGTTTGGGGTAACTACAGGCATAATGGTATCGTAGGCTACTCCATAGCAACCAAAAGAGCTTATAGAGGTCTCTACCCACCCATTGCTATAACTACCCCCAGCAGAACTAAACTTACCATTTTCCCCTCTTTTAACTACTAAGGCCTTCTCTTGTAAGCGCCCTGGAACGTTAGCTTTTATAGCCATTCTAGCAGAGTTATGCAGAGGAGTCCCTTTATCGTGAACATCTAAAAATAGATTTCCATCATATCTAACTGTGTCACACTTAAATATAATTGAACTATAGAGAGCCCCAGGTGGGAGCAGAATTCTTAAATTTTCACTCTCATACCTATTAGGCAAGAACCAAGGCATTACAACACTCTTCTGTGCTAAAGAATCTTTTTGGGTTTGTGCCGAGGTTGTTTCTCTGTTTGCCCAGGCTACCTCTTTATTAGGCAATGCCCTACGCACTTTATAAACCCTTACAGCCCTATTTTTATGTTCGTCTATTAACTCAATTTTCACTTCGTGAACATGGCTATCTGAAAGAACAAAAAGACCATTATTAGTAGCAGTAATGTTGGAAGTTATCCCACAACCTGGCTCTACCCAGCTTTTTATTAACGAAAGCTTACTGCTCTGTTTTTCAGGAAACTCAACTACACTATTAATATAACGCCCTTTGCTAAAAGGGATTCCCTCTGGTGTAAAAGAGAAAATTAACTCATTATCTAAATAGTAGTTATACCTATAGACAGCCAGTTTTGCATAAGTATTATTCTGTTTATCTACTCCTGCAACTGCAACATAAAATGTATCTGGAACTTCAATAACCTGCGAATAGTTCCCAGTAAAAGAGCGAACCAACTCTCTTTGAGGTATGGTTTCAAAGTTTGAAATTGAATAAAAATTTACCTTTTGAAACTGTGGCGAAATATTATCTACAACTTTTACTTTTGAATAATGCAGAGGGTTTAATGGCAGCTGACTCTCTGTCTCTCTCACCTCAAAATGTAAATGAGGTCCACCAGAAGAGCCAGAATTACCTGCTCTACCAAGGAAGTCTCCCTTTTTAACTATAAATTTATTAATACTAGGTCTAAGATTTACTCTAAAGCTCTCTTTTTGGTACTGTTTCTCTCTAACCCAAACAGCAATAGAGGGGTTGAAATCTAACATATGGCCATATAGAGTAGTTTTCCCATCTAGATGATTTATATATAAAGCATTTCCATACCCAGTAGGAGAGACAGAAATTCTTGAAATATAGCCATCGGCCGCTGCATAGATAGGAGCGCCAGTAACCCCACCTACTCTCAAATCTATTCCAGAATGAAAATGTGTAGCTCTAAGCTCACCATAACTTCCAGAAAGAGAAACACTATTATCTAGTGGGTTCCTATAAGAGAGTGCAGAGTCAAACCCATCTGCTCTTAAAAATGAGTAGGATATAAAAGTGAGTAATAAAACTATAAAGAACTTAAAAAGGTGCTGTTTTTTCACTATGAGAATATTTTTTTCATTCTTTCAAAGAAGTTCCTATCTTCTTTGTCTGGTTTAGGAGTAAAGCTTGCCGAGGTTTTAAGTTTCTCTAACAACTCTCTCTCCTGTTTAGTAACTTTTTTAGGAGTCCAAATTTGAATATAAACAAGAAGGTCTCCTGTTCCATATCTATTAACATCTGGTAACCCTTTTCCCCTTAATCTTAAAATTTTACCAGATTGAGTTCCAGGGTCTACTTTAATGCGTAATTTGCCATCTACCCCTGGGATCTCTGCATCTGTACCAAGAATAGCTTCGGGAATTGATATAAATAGAGAGTAGATAAGATCATTCCCATCTCTTTGCAAATGTGCATCTTCTTTCTCTTCAATTACAACTAACAGATCTCCATTTATTCCTCCACTCTTAGCTGCATTTCCCTTTCCCTGAACGGTAAGTTGCATACCTTGAGCAACTCCAGGAGGTATTTTAAAAGAGATCTCTTCCATCTCTTTTACCAACCCACTTCCAGAACAGACATTACAAGGGTTAACAATAGTTTTCCCCTCACCATGGCAGGTAGGACATACAGAAGCAGACTGCATTGAGCCTAAAAAAGTTTGAGTTACTCTGGTAACTTGCCCAGTACCTCTACAAGTATCACAAGTTTTAATATCTGCCTCAGATTTAGCACCCTTTCCGTTACAAGTTTTACAATGAACCTGCTTATTTATTTTAACCTTTTTCTCTACACCGTGTGCAACTTCTTTTAGGTCTAATTTTACACGAATTCTAATATCAGACCCTCGGCTTACTTTACGCCCCCCTCGGCCACCACCTTGAGAGCCAAAACCACCAAAACCACCAAAATGGCCACCAAAAATATCTCCGAACTGGCTAAATATATCATCCATAGAGAACCCACCTCCACTAAATCCACCTGCACCATTTGCTCCCATTCCTGCATGTCCAAATTGGTCGTAACGTGCTTTTTTGTTAGAGTCTCTTAAAACATCGTATGCCTCGGCCGCCTCTTTAAACTTCTCTTCTGCCTCTTTGTCACCAGGGTTTTTATCTGGGTGATATTTTATTGCCATCTTACGATAAGCTTTTTTAATCTCATCGGCAGATGCCTCTTTGGTAACACCCAATACTTCGTAATAATCTCTTTTTGCCATTTTTTCTAAATTATTGTCCTATTACCACTTTAGAAAAGCGGATTACCTTTTCATTTAGAGTATAACCCCTCTGAACTACCTCTACTATTTTATTTTTCTTCTTTTTCTCTTTTACTGGAATTTGTGCAACAGCCTCATGAAAATCTGTGTCTAAATCACAGCCTACCGCCTCAATCTCTTTTACTCCTTTAGAGGTAAGAAATGTCTTGAGCTTGCTGTATATTAGCTCTGTACCCTCAATTGCCGTTGAATTATCTCCTTCAGCTTTTTCTAGCATCTCTAATGCTCTTTCAAAATCGTCTAACACAGGGAGAATTCCTTTGATTACCTCTTCTCCAGCAAAAAGAATTAAGTCTTGCTTCTCTTTTAATGTCCTTTTCCTATAATTGTCAAACTCAGCTGCCAATCTTAAGTATTTATCATTTGCCATAGATACCTCTTCTTTTAATTTATCTTCTACAGACAGTTCATCGTCTACAGACAGTTCACCTTCCATAGAATTCTGGCTATTAGAAGCTGTAACTTCTTTTTCTACCTCATTGTCAACAGATTCAACAATTTCTTTTTCTTTTTCCAAATTCTCAGTCTCTCTCTTATCTTTTTTCATAACAAGTTCAACAATTTAAAATAAGTAGCAAAGGTAATCACAAATTATTTGCCAAACAGCTCTTCAAGACAAAATGGCATATATATATCCCAAGAAATTTTCTATTTTTGCATACTATAAAATTGATAATGTGCTTAAGAATATAGGAGACTTCCTGCTAAATACAGATATATATTCATGGGAAATAATATCTATATTGGTAGCTGTAGGAATTTTGGTAGGGTTTATAAATACAATGGCCGGCATGGCTACAGCCCTTTCATATGCTCTGTTTATGGCAATGGGCATGCCCATTAATGTTGCTAACGGAACAATTAGAGTGGGAGTGCTTTCACAATTTGCTGTCTCTAGCGCTCTATTCAAAAAACATGGCCACTTAGACCTAAAGTTGGGAGCAAAAGTAGGAGTTCCTGTTGCAATTGGCTCAATCATAGGAGCTCAAGGTGCAGCACTTGTAAACCCAGTAGTAATGGAAGTTATAATGGGTCTTATGTTGCCTATTATGGCCTATCTACTCATTTTCAATAAAAACAAAAAGAGGAGTCAAACTAGCGAAAACCAATGGGCCTACAATTTAGAAATTAAAAAGAGGCAACAAATTGGAGTTGCCAAATATATTGGTTTTATTCTTATTGGAGTTTATGGTGGGTTTACCCATGCAGGAGTAGGAATTTTAATTATCTTTGGAAGCTTCTATATGCTAGGGCTAGACCTTGTTAAATCAAATGGAATAAAACAATTTGCTGTTCTACTCTACACTCCTTTGGCTTTAGCTGTTTTTATCTGGCACGGTCAAGTAAACTGGCCAGTTGCTCTTATCTACGCTGTAGGAAATGTTACAGGAGCTATAATTGCCTCCCAAATAACAGTAAAAAAAGGAAGCATTGTTGTTAATTACGTAATTGCAGTGGCTGTTTGTTTAATGTCTTTTTGGTTAATTTATAAACAGTTCATATAATTTAAAACAGGATGAAAGAAGTAACAATTGTTATCCCTGTATATAGATACAACCTCTCTAATTATGAGATAGTTTCGCTCAAACAAGTTTGTGAGATACTAGACAACTACCCAATAGTTTTTGTAAAACCTCAATCACTTAAAGAGGAAAAACTTGCAACTCTAGCACCACAAGCTACATTTATAAGCTTCCCTAATGAATACTTTAATGGAATAAAAGCATACAACAAATTAATGCTCTCTCCAGAGTTTTATAAACCATTCTTAGAGAGCAAATATATACTTGTATATCAACTAGACTCCTATGTTTTCACAGACACACTAGAGCAATGGTGCAACAAAGGTTACGACTATATTGGTGCACCCTGGATTAAGCGCTCTATATACGACGCCCCTATTATAAAGCAATATATGGCACTATTGAAATCTATAAAAAAGAGCCTCAACAAACCAGACAGGCAAGAGCTTTTTAACAAAGTAGGCAACGGCGGCCTCTCTTTAAGAAAAGTAAAGAGTCACTACAACGCTGCCATAGAGTGCCAAGAAGTAATAGAAGAGTTTAACAGCAAGAAAAGATACCACATGTATAACGAAGATGTCTTCTGGTCTATATTAATAAATAGTCATACAAAAACACCATTTCAATACCCCACTCATATAGAAGCTCTGGAGTTTGCTTTTGACAAACATCCCAAATATTGCTATAAACTCAACAACAACAGATTACCCTTTGGCTGCCACGGCTGGAGCAAAAAAGAGATGCTCACATTCTGGAAAGATATTATTTTTTAAAAAATAAAAACTCTCCCAAAGCTTTTAACCCCAGCATCTTTAGCATCTTTCACTGTAATATTTAAACCAATGAAAAAAAGAGCTAAAACTAAACCTCTGCGTCCAAGCCACCCAATGTGCGTGTAACTCTCTCGTAATTTTTAGTCCCTTTATATCTAAAATTTTAAGCCTTTTATCTATAACTTCTCTTTTAACTGCCCACTCAGACACTAAAGCAATTCCATCAAAATTTTCCAGAAAGTTTTTTATTGCCTCGGTAGTACCCAAATTCATAAAAATATTAAGAGTGTCTTACTTTTCTCTCTAAAAGCAGGTTTTCTATCTCTACAGAGTTACCATTTAAAAGTGAAACTTTAATCTCTGGATATCTTTTGTGAAAAGCGGCCAACACTGCTGGCAAAACATACAACTGCCCTACTCTATACCGCAACATATTATTGAAAATTACAGCCAAACAAGAAATTTTCCAGCCATTGAAGGAACCTCGGGAATAAGCCCCCATCTTAGATTCGGGACAATAAGCATAAGGGAGGCAGTGCGATTTGCAATAGAGGTATCTAATATAACTTGGCTTAAAGAGCTTATCTGGCGCGATTTTTTTAAGATGATTCTCTTTCAGTTCCCTTATGTCCAGAACCAACCGTTCAAAAGTAAATATAGCTTTATTGAGTGGCGCAACAACCCCAATGAGCTAGAGGCGTGGTGCAACGGCAATACAGGCTACCCAATAGTAGATGCTGGAATGAGAGAGTTAAATGCTACTGGGCTAATGCACAATAGAGTAAGAATGATAACAGCCTCATTTTTAGTAAAGCATCTGCTAATAGATTGGCGAGTGGGTGAGGTCTATTTTGCCGAAAAACTATTAGATTACGATCTCTCTTCTAACAATGGTAATTGGCAGTGGGCAGCAAGTACAGGCTGCGACGCTGTTCCCTACTTTAGAATTTTTAACCCATACGAACAGGCTCGTAAATTTGACCCTAATAATGAGTATATAAAAAAATGGGTGCCGGAATTAGGTTCTAAAACCTATCCGGCACCAATATGTGATCATAAAGAGGCTCGTGAAAGAGCCCTTAAAACTTATAAGAAAGCGTTAAGCTAAATTATATCCAAAACTTTACGCTAACTTATATTTTATCGTTTGAACCAAGCACATTTAGAACTTTGTGTTTGTACAACTCTTTAAGAGCGTCTCTTGCAGGTCCAAGATATTTACGTGGGTCAAACTCCTCTGGCTTCTCTGCCATAACTTTTCTAATAGCACCAGTCATTGCCAAACGGCCATCTGAGTCAATATTTACTTTACAAACAGCACTTGAAGCTGCTTTACGAAGCTGCTCCTCTGGAATTCCAATTGAATCTTTCAATTTTCCACCATATTTGTTTATCTGGGCAACTATGTCTTGAGGAACGCTCGAAGAGCCATGAAGTACAATAGGGAATCCTGGGATTCTCTCTTCTATCTCTTTAAGAATATCTAATCTAATTTTTGGATCTTGGCCTGGCTTAAATTTAAAAGCACCGTGAGAAGTTCCAATAGAGATAGCTAGCGAATCTACACCTGTACGAGACACAAAATCTTCTACCTCGTCTGGTTGAGTATAAACATGCTCCTCTGCAGAGACATCGTCTTCTATACCTGCCAATACTCCAAGCTCTCCCTCTACTGTAACATCGTATTTGTGAGCATAATCTACAACCTGTTTTGTAAGCTTAACATTCTCTTCGTAAGGGAGGTGCGAACCATCTATCATAACAGAAGAGAAACCCATCTCAATACAAGACTTACATAACTCAAATGAATCGCCATGGTCTAAGTGAAGAACAATAGGAATATTTACCCCTAACTCTTTTGCATATTCTACTGCACCTTGAGCCATATATCTTAATAAAGTTTGGTTGGCATATTTACGAGCTCCACTAGAAACCTGTAAAATTACAGGAGACTTTGTCTCTACACACGCAGCCACAATAGCCTGCATCTGCTCCATATTGTTAAAATTGAAAGCGGGAATAGCATACCCACCTTTAATAGCTTTGGCAAATAGTTCTCTAGAATTTACCAACCCTAGTTCTTTGTAAGAAATCATAATTTATATTGCTTTAATAAGTAAAAATCTAATTAGAAATAGATAGGTTATCAAAAATCGTGCACAATTTTTCCTATCGGCCAATTTAACAATATTTTTAGACAAAATTGGTTAACTTTGTACACAACTCATTAATTATTCTAAAGATGAACAAGCATATCTTACAGGAATCCAATTGGAAAGAGATAGAAAAAAGCAAAATCAAAGTGGCTATTTTACCATGGGGTGCTACAGAGGCACACAACTACCACCTACCATATGGTACAGATACAATAATGGCTCAAAAGCTTGCAGCAGATGCTGCTCTGCTTGCCAATAAAAAAGGGGCGGAAGCTATTGTTTTGCCACCTATAGCATATGGTGTAAACAGCGGCCAACTAGAAGTAAAGTTGTGCATGAATCTTAACCCCTCTACCCAACTATCAATTTTACAAGATATTCTTTTTGTTCTTGAAGAGCATGGAATAGACAAACTAATAATATTAAACGGCCATGGAGGGAATCAATTCCAGCCCATATTAAGAGAGCTATCTTTAGACTACCCAGATATTATTACCACCGTTGTAAATTGGTGGAAAGCATGCAAAGCAAATGAGTTCTTTGAAGAGCCAGGAGACCATGCAGGGGAACTAGAAACATCTTGTATGCAAGCAATAGCTCCAGAACTTGTAGCTCCATTAAGCAGTGCAGGGGAAGGCAAAGAGACCAAATTAAAAATTGCTGCATTCAAAGAGAAATGGGCTTGGACACAGCGCCGTTGGGTAATGATTAGTGAAGATACTGGGGTAGGAAACCCAGAAGCATCAACTCCAGAGAAAGGGGCCAAATTCCTAGAGTGTTGCACTAGAAAGATTGCTCAATTTATAGTAGATTTTTCAAAAGTTAAAGGAGAAGAAGATCTATATGAAGAAGAATAAAGTCATAATTTTTTCGGCTCCCTCTGGTGCTGGCAAAAGCACTTTAGTTAAACATCTTATGAAGGAGTTCCCGAACCTTGGGTTTTCAATTTCTGCTACCTCAAGAAAACCAAGAGGCAAAGAGCAACATGGCCGAGAGTACTATTTTCTCTCTCCACAAGAGTTTGTAAAAAAAATAGAGAACAATGAGTTTGTGGAGTACGAAGAGGTCTATACTAACCTCCACTATGGAACATTAAAGAGTGAAGTAGAAAGAATTTGGGCCGAGGGTAAAATTGCAATTTTTGATATTGATGTAAAAGGGGGAATTAATCTTAAAAAACTCTATGGTAATAATGCTCTCTCTATATTTATAATGCCACCCTCTATTGAAGTTCTCAAAGAGAGATTGCTTTTAAGGGGTACAGAGACACCAAAAAGTATGGAGCTTAGATTAGCAAAAGCGGCTCAAGAGATTAAACACTCTAATCAGTTTGACACAACACTTATTAACGATAATTTAGAGCAATGCCTGCTCAAAGCAGAAGAGATTGTGAGAAAATTCAATAATCAATAAAATGGATGTAGCACTCTACTTTGGATCTTTCAACCCTCTACATATAGGTCACATCTCTATATGCAAGTACTTATTAAAAGCTACCAATATAGATGAACTTCGGCTTATTGTAAGCCCACTAAACCCTCTTAAAAACAAGAGTAGTGCTATAAACTCTAAAGAGAGGTTGCAGAATGTAAAAGAGGCTGTAAAAAAAGTAACTCTTGGTAATAGAGTAGTAGTATCTAATATTGAGTATAAAATGACTCCACCACTCTACACAATAAATACTCTTAATAAATTACGCCAAGAAGAACCTAACAATAATTTTATTCTAATTATTGGAGCAGACAATTTAGAGATAATAGAGAAGTGGCATAAATGGGAAGAGATACTTAAAGAGTTTCCAGTATGGGTATATCCTAGAAGTGGTTTTAATGCAGAAAAGTTGTGCAAGAAATATAGATGCAAACTACTAACTGCCCCTCTTATAGAGATCTCTTCTACACAAATAAGAGAGGCAGAGAAAGCTGGAGTAGATATGTCTAACCTTAAGGCTTAGTTTACTTTATATCAGAAAAATAATTCCACAAATTATCATCTGGGAGAGGAGCCTCTATATAGATCTCTTCTTTTTTAACAGGATGAGTAAACTTTAGACTCTTTGCATGCAAAGATATTCCTCCATTTGGGTTTGAACGAGGTGCGCCATATTTGAGATCGCCTTTTATAGGAGAACCAATAGCTGCAAGCTGGCATCTTATTTGATGGTGCCTGCCAGTAAGCAACTCAACCTCAAGCAAATAGTATTTATCACTTGCCCCAATCAACTTATAGCGTAACTTAGCCTCCTTTGCACCCGATTTAGGCTTAAAGTGGGCATGAGATTTATTTTGTTTCTCATTTCTAGAAAGATAATGCACTATAACATCTTCTTCTTTTGGAGGAAGTTTTGTGACAATTGCCCAATAAATCTTCTTTACTGTTCCAGTGCGAAATATCTCATTCATTCTTACCAGTCCCTTAGAGGTTTTGGCAAATAGAGTAACTCCGCTTACAGGTCTATCTAACCTGTGAGGGAGTCCCAAAAATGCATCTCCCGGTTTTGAATCGCGTTTTGCTATAAACTTTGCAACACTCTTAACAAGTGGTTCATCTCCGGTTTTATCGCCTTGTACAATCTCCCCTACTCTTTTATTAACTATAATTAGGTGATTGTCTTCATATAATATTTCAGGAGAACTCATCTATTACTAATAATATAAAATTCTAATACTGCTCGCTTTCGTTAGGAAAATCTCCACTTCTAACATCTTCTATATAGCTAGAAAAGGCACTCAAATACTCTTTATGCAGGTTTTTGTACCTTCTTAAAAACCTAGGAGAAAAATCGTTATTTAAACCCAGCATATCGTGCATTACCAATACTTGACCATCTACACCATTTCCAGCACCAATGCCTATTACGGGAATTTTAAGTTGAGAAGAAACTTTGGCTCCAAGAGCTGCTGGAATTTTTTCTAAAACAATAGCAAAGCACCCAGCCTTTTCTAAGGCAAGAGCATCGGCAATTAGCTTATTTGCCTCCTCATCACCTTTTGCTCTCACACTATATGTTCCAAACTTATGAATAGATTGCGGTGTTAATCCTAAATGGCCCATAACAGGTATGCCAGTACTTAAAATTCTATGAACAGACTCCATAACCTCGGCACCACCCTCTACTTTAACGGCATCGGCCTCGGTCTCTTTCATAATTTGTATAGCACTCGAAACAGCTAACTTTGAGTTGCCTTGATAAGTTCCAAACGGCATATCTACCACAACTAAAGGATTACTAACAGCTCTTACAACACTTTGCGCATGATATATCATCTGATTTAACGTAATTGGAAGAGTTGTTTGATGCCCAGCCATAACATTGGCAGCAGAATCGCCTACCAAAATGATATCTATTCCTGCTTCATCTAAAATTTTGGCAGAAGTATAGTCATATGCTGTGAGCATAGCTATCTTCTGGCCTTTATGCTTCATCTCTAACACTCTTTGTGTAGTGATTACTCTCTTTTTACCCTCTACTGACATAAATTTATTAATTAGTGGCACAAATCTATACAAATAATAGTTATTAAAAAACCTCTGAGACTTTTACGCTGCACATATATGACAGCTTGTCAGTTTTAAAAATTGGCACAATCTTAGAAGCAATAGTAGGCAGTTAGAAAAATAAAAACTGAAATTATAAATTAATTATGGGAAAAATTATTGGAATTGACCTTGGGACCACAAACTCTTGTGTGTCTGTAATGGAAGGAAACGAACCAACAGTAATCATAAACAGCGAGGGAAAAAGAACTACTCCGTCTGTTGTGGCATTTGCAGATAATGGAGAGAGGAAAATTGGCGATCCTGCAAAAAGGCAGGCAATAACCAACCCTACTAGAACCATTGCCTCAATTAAGAGATTTATGGGTGAGAGTTTCGATAGGGTCAAAATGGAGATAGACCGAGTGCCCTTTAAAGTAGATAAGGGAGAGAACAACACTGCTAGAGTAAATATTGACGGGCGAATGTATACCCCTCAAGAGATATCTGCAATGGTACTTCAAAAAATGAAGAAAACTGCCGAAGACTATCTTGGACAAGAGGTTACAGAAGCTGTTGTTACAGTTCCTGCCTATTTTAGCGACTCACAAAGACAAGCCACTAAAGAGGCTGGAGAAATTGCTGGTTTAGTAGTTAAAAGAATTATAAATGAACCAACTGCTGCAGCTCTTGCCTATGGATTAGACAAACAACATAAAGATAGCAAAATTGCAGTTTTCGATTTAGGTGGTGGTACTTTTGACATCTCTGTTCTTGAACTTGGCGATGGCGTATTTGAAGTGAAATCTACCAATGGCGAT
>JAQVZL010000047.1 GCA_028708215.1 Bacteroidales bacterium | reverse complement strand
GTCCAGGACAAATGATGACAAAAATTGTTCATGACGAGCTTACAAAGCTTATGGGGAGTGAGGCAACCGATATAAATGTAAAAGGAAGCCCAGGAGTAGTTTTAGTGGCTGGACTTCAAGGTTCGGGTAAAACAACTTTTAGTGGGAAGCTAGCTCTAAACAGTAGAACTAAAAGAGGGCTTAAACCAATGCTAGTGGCTTGCGACGTATACCGCCCCGCTGCTATAGAGCAGCTTAAAATTTTAGGAGAGCAAACAGAGACATTTGTCTATTTTGAAGAGGGAGTTCTAGATCCTGTTAAAATTGCAAAAAACGCAATTGCAAAGGCTAAGCAGGAGGGTTATTCTCTTGTTATTATAGATACTGCAGGGCGTTTGGCAGTAGATGAACAGATGATGGAAGAGATTTCTGCCATTAAAAAAGCAGTAAACCCTTCTGAAATTCTTTTTGTTGTAGATTCAATGACTGGCCAAGACGCAGTTGAGACTGCTAGAGCCTTTAATGAGAAGTTAGATTTTGACGGTGTAGTTCTTACAAAACTAGATGGTGATACTAGAGGTGGGGCAGCTCTCTCTATCCGTTCGGTTGTAAACAAACCTATTAAATTTGCCTCTTCTGGTGAAAAGATGGATGCATTAGATGTGTTCCACCCAAAGAGAATAGCCGATAGGATTCTTGGAATGGGAGATGTGGTTTCTCTAGTAGAGAAAGCGCAAGAGCAGTTCAACGAAGAGGAGGCTCGTAAACTACAAAGAAAATTTGCTAAAAATCAATTTACATTTTCAGATTTTTATGATCAAATTCAGCAGATTAAGAAGATGGGTAATATCAAAGATTTAGCATCAATGATACCTGGTATGGGAAAGGCTTTGAAAGATGTAGATATGGATAACTCCTCTTTCAAAAGTATTGAGGCTATAATTCAATCTATGACAGTTGAAGAGAGAGAGAACCCATCTCTGCTAAACGGAACTAGAAGAAAAAGAATTGCCCAGGGAAGTGGCACTTCAATTACAGAGATAAATAGATTAATAAAACAGTTCGAAGGGACAAGAAAAATGATGAAGAATATGGCTGGGGGTAATTCTGCCAAAGCTATGAGAGCAATGGGTTCTCTTGGAAGATAAAAAAACAGACTTAATGAAGATACTTGACGGAAAAACTACTGCCGATGCTGTTAAAGAAGAGATAGCTTCTAAAGTAAAGATTATTGTAGAAAAAGGTGGAAAAAGGCCTCATTTAGCAGCTATATTAGTTGGGAATGATGGCGCTTCTGAAACCTATGTAGGACATAAAGAGAGAGCTTGTAAACAGGTAGGTTTTGAATCTACTCTAATTAGATTTCCTGAAAGTGTATCTCAGAAAGAGCTTCTAATTAAGATAGAAGAAATTAATAAAGACTCCTCTATAGATGGGTTAATTGTACAGTTGCCACTACCAAAACATATAGATGAACAACAAGTTATTGAAGCAGTAGATCCAGCAAAAGATGTAGATGGATTTCACCCAATAAATGTGGGTAAAATGCTTCTTGGGCTACCATCTTTTGTCTCTGCTACACCAGCAGGTATTTTGGAGTTATTTGCTCATTATAATATTGAGACAGAAGGTAAGCATTGTGTTATTATTGGAAGAAGCAATATTGTAGGAAGGCCAATGGCAAATTTAATTTCTCAAAAAACCTCTTCAGGAAACGCTACAACTACTTTATGCCATAGCCACACAAAGAATTTAAAAGAGATAACTCTCATGGCAGATATTATTATTGCTGCAATAGGAGTTCCTCAGTTCCTCACAGGAGATATGGTAAAAGAGGGTGCTGTTGTCATAGATGTAGGTATGTCAAGAGTAAAATCTAGCGAGACAAAATCTGGATATAAACTCTATGGCGATGTTTTGTTTGACCAAGTTGCTCCTAAATGTTCCTACATAACTCCTGTTCCTGGAGGAGTGGGCCCTATGACTATAGTTTCATTGTTAAATAATACACTTAAAGCAGCCTCTAAATGACAACTTTAAGATTTAAAACACTATTTACTTCTCTTTTTCTTGGGGTTATATCTCTATCACTTTTTGTTGTTACTCCTGCTCATAGCCAAAACTATGAGTCTAATATTGAATTTTTAAAAGAGAGTTTGAATTATTTGGCTTCAGACTCATTAAAAGGGAGGCACCCAGGTACAGTAGAGGACTCTCTTGCTGCATATTATATAGCAGGAAAAATGGAAGAGATGGGGCTTGTCCCATTAATAGGAGACTCTTTTGTTACTCCTTTTAATCTCTCTTTACATAGACAAGTACTCAATAGCTCTTATGTTAAATTAAATGATAAAGAGTTAGTTAAAGATAGAGATTACTCAATTTCACCTCTCTCTCCCAAGATTTATTTAGAGGGTAAACTCTCTTTAGATACTGCGGTTATACCTAACAAAGAGCAGAATACTATTATTCTTATTCACTCTTCTAGAGACTCTATAAACTTTAAAATTACCCCTTTAATTGAAAAGGGGTTTAGTGCTATTCTCTTTTACGACAACTCTTCTTTTACTCCTTATACAGATTTAAAAGGTTCGCTGAATGCAGTCCCAGTTATTATGATTTCTGCCGAGGTAGCAACTAATCTTAAAAGTGGAGGCTCTGTTCTTTGTGAAATTAACAGTGATACAGAATCTGTTATAGCAAGAACCTATAACGTTGCTGGGATTACACCAGGTAATAGAGAAAATTACATTTTGGCAGGCGCCCATTACGATCATTTAGGTATGGGAGGTGAAAATAGTGGTAGTAGAGTTCCAACTGCCCATAAAGTTCACCCTGGAGCAGACGATAATGCAAGTGGAGTCTCTGCAATTTTAGAGATTGGTAGAGTGTTAAACCTCTATTTAACCGAGAGTAGTAGTAAAGATAATTATGAATATGAGATAGCAATTTCTGCTTTTGGTGCAGAAGAGAAGGGTCTTGTAGGGTCTGCTATATTTTCAGATACTCTGTCTAAATTAAATAAGCTACCAGCCCTAATGATCAATTTTGATATGGTTGGACGTCTTAAAGAAAACAAACTTCAGGCAGGAGGTTCTGGAACCTTTACTGGTGCAGATAGTCTATTAAATGAATCAAATAGTTTATCGAAATTTGATTTAATAATTACCAAAGATGGAATGGGTCCTTCAGACCACTCTTCATTCTATTCTAAAAAAACGCCAGTACTCTATTTTACATCTGGAGTTCATAAAGAGTATCATACTCCATCTGACATGCCTGAATTAATAAACTTTGAAGGGTTAAAATCAATTACAGATTATGTGGTAAATATTATTAATTCAATTAATTTATCTTCTTTCCAGGTAGTTTATAATTATGTAGAACAAAAACCTTCTACCCATAAAAGAGCTAATTTTAAAGTAACCTTTGGTATTATTCCAGACTTCACATACGAAGAGGGAGATGGTTTTAGAATTGGCCCTGTTTCCCAAGGTAGGCCAGCACATAAAGCAGGTTTAAAAGAGGGAGATTTAATAACCAAAATAGGGAGTAAAAAAATTAATAATATTTATGACTATATGTCTTCTTTAGGAGATTTAAAAGAGGGACAAGAAGTTGAAATAGTTATTACTAGAGAGGGAGAAGAGTTAGTTATAGTAGTAAATCTTTAATTTTATAGTATGAAGAGTTTTTTAATTTGGGTAGCTGCTATTGTAATTACTTTAAGTGCGGTTATTTATCAAAGAGTGACTGGTCCTACAAATCCACTTAAGACAAAATTTGTTCTTGAAGGAGAAACCTATACAACTAAGTTTTCTAGAAGTTTAGAGACTTTAGTTAGTTTAGATAACCTTAATAATGAAGGGAAAACCTCTTTAATGAAAGTTGAACTTGAGCCTATTTCAGATGATGTTTCTCTCTCTATATTGCTTAGAAGATATCCAGGGAACGACTCTTTAATAACTGTAGAGGCAACATATAAAGAGGGTTTATATTATGTTGAATTGCCCTCTCAGCCACCAGCAGGTAAAATTATTTACTATCCGCTGATTACAAAAGAGGGTGAGAGTGTAATGATAGAAAAAGAAAAAGGAATTATACTAAGATTTAAAGCACCTGTTAGTTCAAAAATTCTTATCCCCCATATTATTCTAATGTTTGTGGCTATGCTTTTTTCTAATTTAGCAGGTATCACCTCGTTTTTTTATAGCTCAAAAGTTAGGAGGTATGCATATATTACAGTTATCACTCTTGTTGCTGGAGGTCTCTTCTTTGGACCTCTTGTGCAGAAAGCTGCTTTTGGTGCCTATTGGACTGGCTGGCCATTTGGTGGAGACCTTACAGATACTAAAACTATGGTTGCTGTACTTGTATGGATTGTAGCATTGGTGTTGAACTCTAGAGTAAAGGGTCATAAAATCAATAGTAGAAGATATCTCTATACATTAGCTGCTGTTGTAACAATGCTCATCTACACAATACCCCATAGTACAGCCGGTAGTGAATTCAACTACAGTACAGGAGTTGTCACTACCGGTGTTACAAAAGAGTAGTTCCTATCTACTACTGTAGAGATTGGGCCTACTTTAAGAGATAGGGCACTTAGTATTTGTGGCTATCTGGCCTATCTAAATCTTCTTCACTAATTTTAGTTTTAGAGAGCGCTTTCCATACATAAGTAATATATGCTATTACAAATGGAATAAAAAGTGAGGCATAGAACATTATCTTTAGTGTAAATTCACTTGAAGAGCTATTGTAGAGTGTTAGTGATTGCTGGATATTTACATTGGAAACAAAAAAAGCAGTATTGTTGAAAGCAGCACAAATTAAAATACTCCAAACTGCTAAAACTACGCCACCACCAGTAACAAAGAAGCTGTACTTTCCCTTAGAAAACAGAGCAGATCCAATACCAATTAAAACTAAAACAACTCCTACTATTAGCATAACTGCAGGCCAAATAAGATGAGTCATGTTAAAAAAGTACTTATATTTAACAGGAGATATAATTCCGTTTTCTACATTTACAGAGTAGCCTGTCATTGTAAATAGAGCAATAAGAAGGCCTACAAATCCAAGAACAAATGCTACACCTGTAACTTTAAGTTGTGTTTTTGCTTTTGGAACTATAGTGTCTGAATCAATTCTTTTAATCACGTAAAGTAACCCCAAGGTTCTAGCTGCCAAATAGACAACAATTCCCATAAGTAGGTTAAAGGGGACTGTAATTAACTCTAATCCATGCCATGGATTAGTCCATTGAGAGATTACTTGTAGGTTTAAATCTGTGATGTTCATTTTATCCATTAAAAAAGAGCCTCCTGTAAAGAAAGAGCCTACGGCAACTCCAAGCAGAAGAGAGCCAAGAAAGCCATTCAAAAATAGAAAGATTTCATAGGTACGGCTACCTAATAAATTGCCAGCTTTGCCTCTATACTCAAAAGAGACAGCTTGAACTATGAAAAGAAACAAAATAGCCATCCAAAGCCAGTATGCGCCGCCAAAGCTAGTAGAGTAATATAGAGGGAAAGAGGCAAATATTCCGCCTCCAAAAGTAACTAGGGTTGTAAAAGTAAGTTCCCATTTGTGGCCTAGCGCATTAATAAGCAATGTTTTTTCCTTTTCACTTTTTACAATTCCAAATAGTAGGGATTGACCACCTTGGACAAACATTAAAAATACAAGTAGTGCGGCAAGCAGAGAAACTACTAACCACCAATAATGTTGAAGAGTATATAGCATAATAAAAATCTTTTAGGTTTACGAATTAGGCTCCAGGCCCTTTTTTAATCACTTTAAATAGTATTGTTAGCTCGGCAGCTAGTAATATGGAGAAAAGTACGAAAAACATTATTACTGTTGTTAAAACTGTAGAGGAGCTAACTCCAGAAAGTGAGGCATTACTTGTTAAGATATCTTGTATAGTCCACGGTTGTCTTCCAACTTCAGATACCACCCATCCAGCTTGTGTACAAATATAAACTAAAGGTATGCTTACTATTGCAAGAATGTGAAACCATTTAAATCTTGTAAGTAACTCTTTTCTATCTAAGTAGATAGTTAAACCAAAAAGTAGAATAAAAAAGCCTCCTAAGATAACCATTATATGAAAAGAGTAGAAGGTTATAGGTACGTTAGGGACTATATCTGTAGGTTTCTCTATAAAGCCATATCCAAAATGGGGGTAGTTTTCTTTTAGTAGAGAGAGAGCCATCTCTTTCCCCTCTTCATCTCCGGCCTCTTTTGCTTTTTTGTACATTGCAAGAGATTCCAAGGCTATTTTACCCTTTTTCATTCTCTCTCTAACGGGCATAGCAACTTGTTCGTTACCATCTCCATCTATGTAGGTGTAGCCTCCTTCAATAATGTCTTCTATTCCAGGAACAAATGTATTCAGCTTTCTATCAACTAAAAGAGAGAGCCCTTGAGGGATTGAAATATTTATTAAATATGGCTCCTCTAGAGCATAAGCTAAAGAGTCTGTTTCTAGTTGAGATATGTTTTTATTTGGGTTTAATATTCCAAAGGCAACTATAGGAGTTCCCACCTGGCTTCTATACATACCTTCCATAGCAGCTAGTTTCATAGGTTGCTTTTTAGCTACATGATAGGCCGACCCGTCTCCAGACCAAATAACAATAATTAAGGATATTAGTCCAAAAACAGATGCAATTCTAATACTTCTCCTAGCAAATTCATCTTCTCTTTTTCTAAGAAGATACCAAGAAGAGATGCCAATGACTACTACTGAAGCTATAACAAAGCAGTTGGTTACAGTGTGAATAAACTTATTTAAAGCAATAGGAGAGGTTACAATAGCCCAAAAATCTATCATTTCGTTTCTGGCAGTATCTGGATTGAATTCCATGCCAATAGGGTATTGCATCCAAGCATTTGCAATAAGAATCCAAAGTGCAGATAGAATTGTTCCAAAAGCAACAAGCCATGTAGAGAGAAGGTGAGCCTTTTTACTCACTTTGTTCCATCCAAAAAACATTATTGCAAAAAAGGTGCTCTCTAAAAAGAAGGCGAAAATACCTTCAATTGCTAATGGAGCTCCAAAAATGTCTCCAACGAACCAGGAGTAGTTACTCCAGTTTGTGCCGAATTGAAACTCTAAAATAATTCCGGTTGCTACTCCTATTGCGAAGTTTATAGCAAATATCTTCATCCAGAATTTAGCTGTTCTTTTCCAAAACTTATTATCTGTTCTAACATAATATGTTTCCATAATTGCAATAATGAACCCTAACCCAATAGTTAGGGGCACAAAAAGCCAGTGAAACATAGCTGTGAGCGCAAATTGAAGTCTTGAAAGATCAAGTAATGAGGCTAATAACATATTTGTAGTGTTTAAGTTTAGGGTAATTAGTTCTCTTCAATTAAGTTATTTATTACATGTCCTGCTTTTTCATCGGTAGTAGAAAAAGAGCGAAGTTCATTTTTGAAGAAAAAAGGTTTTAAAATAAGAAACATTATAAAAAGTTTTATTAGGATTATAATCCATAATGTTTTACCTAATGTCATGCTTTTAAACCCTTCATAGTAAAAGAGCCAGATGCGTTTTACTAAAGAATCTTTCATATTTAAATTTTTACTAAGATATATATTTTTTTTAAAAAAGAGATACTTCACTACTATTATTGAACAGTTATATTATATTTGTATAAATATATGACTTATGGAAAGGAGAAATTTTATAAAAGCTGCACTTTTGGGCGGAATAGCTGGTGCAGTCAAGTTGAAAGGTAATGACCTTTTTGCTGATGATAAAATGAGTGTTTCTGCCTCCAATGATTTAGTTGCAGTTATGGGGGGTGAACCTGCTCAAATGTACCAAAAGGCAATTGAGGCTATGGGTGGTATATCTAAATATATTAAAAAAGGAGATAAGGTTGTTATTAAACCAAATATAGGATGGGATAAAGCACCAGAGCTTGCTGCCAATACTAATCCACAATTGGTCTCGGCCATTATAAAAGATTGTTTTGCAGCTGGAGCTAAAGAGGTAACAGTTTTTGACCATACATGTGATCAATGGCAAGCATGTTACAAAAATAGCGGTATTGAGAGTGCTGCAAAAGAGGCAGGAGCTAAAGTTGCATTTGCTCATGACCAAAAGTATTTTAAAACAGTAAAGCTTCCCAAAGGAGTTAGATTAAAAGAGGTAATGATTCATGAAGCTATAGTTGATTGTGATGCATGGATTAATGTACCTATATTAAAGACTCATGGTGGCGCCAGAATGACAATTTCTATGAAAAACTTTATGGGTATTGTTTGGGATAGAAGGTTCTTTCACGCTAATGATTTGCACCAATGTATTGCAGATTGTTCTACCTATGAAAAAATGCCTGTTCTTAATATAGTTGATGCATACAGGGTAATGACTCAAAATGGCCCTAAGGGCAAAGGAATAGAAGATGTCCAATTGGCAAAAGCACTATTTATCTCTCCAGATATTGTTGCTGTAGATACTGCTGCTGTTAAGTTTTTTGCTCAGTTTAAAGAGATGAAATTAGATGAGGTTACTCATATTGGTCTTGCAGAGAAGTTGAACATTGGAACAACAGATATTTCTAAATTAAAAGTAGAGAGAATACGTTTAGGCTAGGGTATGTATAAAGTTTTAAAAAAGATAAGAGTAGGGGTTGCACTGTTTTTTTTAGTTTCAATAACTGCTGCTTTCTTATATATTGTAAATAGTGAAACTTCTGTTTTCTCTACTCTTCTTAAGTTGCAATTTGTTCCTTCTCTTTTAGGAGTATTTTCTGGAACTGCAGTTGTTTTTATTTTGTTATTGCTTCTCACTCTCATATTTGGAAGAGTTTACTGCTCTACTATTTGCCCTTTAGGAGTTTTTCAAGATGTTACTACAAGGGTTGCAAATTTATTTAAATCTAAAAAGCAGAAACGATTTACATACGACAAACCTAAAAAATCTAGATATATAGTTCTTGGTATTGTTGCCCTTTTTTTAATTATAGGCATTACTTTGCCATTGGCCTATCTAGACCCCTATTCAATTTGGGGTAGAATTTCAAGTGAGATTATTAATAATTCAGAGCAATTAATTAATAACGGTATCTCTTTTTTATTCCCAAACAGCGTTTACTTTAGGTCTTTTGTTCATTTTGCTGTTGGTTCATTTGTTTTTGCACTGTTTTTATTGGCAGCTATAGTTCTTTTTAGTGCATTTAGAGGGAGATTATACTGTAATACAATTTGTCCTGTGGGCTCTTTGCTTGGGTTAATCTCTAGGTTCGCTGCATTTCAGCCAGTAATTAATCATGAGAAGTGCACAAGATGTCACCTTTGTGCTATTAAGTGCAAATCTCAATGCATAGATCTTAAAACCCAAACTGTAGATACAAGTAGGTGTGTTGTCTGTATGAACTGTGTTGCCGCCTGCAAAAATGGTTCTATGACCTTTAGTTTTACATGGAGAAAGAGTTCTAAACAGAATTATAACAATCCTATAGAAGCTCAAAATAAAGAGATTAACTCTCCAGATAGAAGGAGAGCGTTAATTGCAATGGGGCTTATGGGAACAGCCCTAGCAGTAAAAGCAGCAAAAGTTGGACCTCTGCTGAGTGTCAAACCTAAAATCAGTGGAATCTCTCCTCCAGGCTCTATTAGTATAGTGCACCTCAAACAAAATTGTACAGCATGCCACGCCTGTATTACTGCCTGCCCTAATAATATAATAAAGCCTGCAACTATGGAGTATGGTTTAGATGGAGTTTTATTGCCGGTGCTAAATTTTGACAACCACTTCTGTAGTTATGAGTGCAACCAATGTTCTATAGTGTGCCCATCTAATGCCATAATGCCTATTACTTTAGAAGAGAAAAAACTTACACAAGTAGGTAAAGTGCGTTTTATTCCTAAGAGATGTATTGTCTTCACAGATAAGACAGCTTGTGGAGCTTGCGAAGAACATTGCCCTACAAAAGCCATTACTATGGTACCATATAAGAATAGAGAGGGTCTCTATTTTCCAAGTGTAAACAGAGATTATTGTATTGGTTGTGGGGGGTGTGAATTTATTTGCCCTGCTGTTCCAGAAAAAGCTATGATTGTTCAGGGGTTAGATGTACATGAGACTGCTAAAAAACCACTTAAAGAAGAGCAAGAAGAGCTTGTAATAGATAGTTTTGGGTTCTAGCTATAAAATTACTTTAAAAGATTGGGCCTCAATTTTTTGGTTCTTTCAAAAGATTGAGACTCTTGCCACTCTCTAATTAGCTTTGGGTTCCCGCTAAGTAAAACTTTAGGCACTTCCCAACCATTAAAACTGGCAGGCCTTGTGTAGACTGGTGGAGCTAGTAGGTTGTCTTGAAAGGAGTCGCTAAGTGCCGAGGTTTCATCTGATATTGCTCCTGGGATGAGTCTAATTATTGAGTCGCAAAGAATAGCAGCTGGTATTTCTCCACCACTTAAAACGTAGTCTCCAACAGAGATCTCTTTAGTAATTAGGTGCTCTCTTATTCTATGATCAATCCCTTTATAATGACCACATAATATAATTAGATTGCTTTTAAGTGATAGTGAATTAGAAATACTTTGGTCTAATAATGTACCATCTGGGCTCATATAAATAACCTCGTCGTACTGCCGTTCGTTTTTTAGCTTGGAAATTATTTTGTAAACAGGTTCAATCATAATAACCATACCAGCATCTCCTCCAAAAGAGTAGTCATCTGTTTGCCTATATTTCCCTTTTCCATAATCTCTTAGGTTGTGTATGACAATATTGGCTAGCCCTTTATCTTTAGCCCTTTGAACTATAGAGTGACTTAAGGGGCTCTCTAGTAGTTCTGGCAATACTGTAATTATGTCTATTCTTATCATAATGCAAATTTACATAAACCATGTGGATAGCAAACTTTTTTTGTATATTTGCCAGTTATTAAACCTTTTTTTGTCTTTATATTATGACTCAAGAGACTCACAATTCTGCTCAACAAGAGCAATTCGAGGAGCACAAAAACCTTGAAAATACCCAGAATACAGAACTTCAAAAAGATTCTGTTAACTTTAATGAAATGAATCTGAAAGAGATAGTACAGTATTTTCAGGACATGATTGAAAGGGGAGACCAACAAGAGATGTATAAATATGCCGATCTTATAAAAGCCTCCTTTTACAAAACTCTTAAAAAAGAGAAAATTGCTACTGGCTTGGTTTTCTCTGCCCACGAAGTCTCTAGTGGTTCAAAAGGCATAGGAGATGCAGAAGGCTCAGAAGATTCAGAAGAGAAGGAGAGTGTTTCTGAAAATCCTTTTGCCGAGTTAGAAAGGGGGTTTAAAGAGCTGTATAATAAATATAAAGTAGAGAGAGCCTCTCATATACGTGTTCTAGAGAGTCAAAAAGAGGAAAACTTAGCACAGAAAAATCAAATTATTACTGAGTTAAAAGAGTTGCTAGAGAAACAGGAAGATTTGCAATACACTTTCCCAACTTTTAGAGAACTTCAAAACAGATGGAAAGCTATAGGCCCTGTGCCTCAATTGGCAAACAAATCTTTATGGGAAACATATCATTTTCACGTAGAGAAGTTTTATGATTTTGTTAAGATTAATAACGAGTTAAGAGATCTAGATCTCAAGAAAAATCTTGAGATGAAAACAGAGCTTTGTGAAAAGGCCGAGGCTCTTATTGATGAATCAAATGTAGTGACTGCTTTTAAAAAGCTACAAAAACTTCACGAAGAGTGGAGAGAGTTAGGCCCAGTACCAAAAGAGTTAAGAGAAGAGATCTGGGAAAGGTTTAAAGCGGCTACTACTAAAATTAATAAAAGACAACAAGATTACTTTGAAGGACTTAAGGCAGATCATAAAAAGAACTTAGAGTTAAAAACAGAGCTTTGTGTTAAGGCCGAGACTATGTTAGAAGAGCTAGATGAAAGTAATTTAGACAATAAAGCTTGGAATTCTCTTTCAAAAAAGGTGCAAGATCTCCAGCAAGAGTGGAAATCAATAGGCTTTGCTTCTAAAAAAGAGAATCAGAAAATTTATGATAGATTTAGAGCAGCTTGCGATAAGTTTTACAATGGAAAAAGAGAATTTTACGCCCATTTTAAAAAGATAATGCAAGATAACCTTGACAAAAAGAATGAATTATGTGAGCAGGCCGAAGCTCTTAAAGAGAGCGAAGATTGGAAGAAAACTACAGACCAACTTATCTCTCTACAAAAGAAATGGAAAGAGATAGGCCCTGTTGCAAGAAAACAGTCCGATGGTGTGTGGAAAAGATTTAGAGCTGCATGTGATTTTTTCTTTGAGAATAAATCTAAGCACTTTTCTGCTATAGAAGAGGGGTATGAAGGTAATTTAAAATTGAAAAAAGATCTTATTGAAGAGATTAACAACTATTCTCGCATAGAAGATACTTCAAAACATACTGCTGCTTTTAGAGAGTTTCAAAACCGTTGGAGTGAGATAGGCTTTGTTCCTATTAAAGAGAAAGATGCTATTCAGCAAGCATTCAAGCATGCAATGGAGGTTAAATTCTCTGATCTTAAAAACTTTGAAAGCGAAAGTAAATTAGTTAGGTTTAAAAAGCATATAAAAGAGGTAAAGTCTTCTTCTAAAGGAGATAGGGGTATTAAGTACGAAAGAGACAAGCTATTTCAAAAGTTTCGTGCTTTAGAGCAAGATATTGCGCTTTGGGAGAACAATATGGGCTTCTTTGCAAAATCTAAAAACGCCCAGAATATTATTAGTGATATGGAAGAAAAAATCTCTAAAGCCAGAGAAGAGATGTCACAGTTAGAAGCAAAGATTAAGTTAATAGATAAACAATACGAATAGTTAGATATGAATAAAAATTCTATTCTTGGATTTGTTCTCATTGGAGCAATATTAATTGGTTTCAGTTGGTACAACACTAAGGTATTTAAAGAGCAAGAGAGACTAAAGCAACAGCAAGATTCTATTGCGTTAGCGCAGGGTATTATCCAACATACTTCGGAGCCAACCAAGCCAGATACTGTAGTTTCTAAAGATATTGAAAATAGAGATTTAACTACTTCAGTAGAAGATCAAAAAAAGGAGAATATTTATAAAGAGACTCTAATTTCTGCAGCAAGCAAAGTAGATGATATTAAAAATACTCTTGAGAACGAAAAAATAAAAGTTGAATTCTCTAATTTTGGTGCTCAACCAAAAAATGTTGAGATAAAAAACAATTACACTTACGATAGCTTAGCTTTAATGCTAGTTAAAGAGAAGGGAAGCGAATTTACCTTAAACTTTTATGCAGGACAACAGCTCTCTACTAAAAATTTTGGGTTTGATTTACACTCCTCTTCAGATACCTCTCTTGTTTACAGACTTTACATAGATTCCATTTCATATGTGGAGTATGCATACACTCTACCAAAAGAGGGTTATATGGTAGATCTAAATATAAACATGGTTGAGTTAGGCAGGCATATACCAAGAAATCAAGCTTTTATAGATCTAGAGTGGTTCTTAGATGTTCCAAGACAAGAGAAAGGTTATAATAATGAGAAAAACTACTCTACTATAGTTTACAAATTTCCAAACTCAACTTCTGTAGAAGATTTAGGTCTAAGGAAAGATAAGTCTTCTGAAGATGTACGAACCAGAGTTAACTGGGTAGCTTTTCAACAACAATTTTTCTCTGCAATTTTAGTTGCGCAAGACCACTTTAACAGTGGTCTTATCTCATATAATATGTATCCCGAAGATGACCCAGAAAGAAATTTAATGAATTGCACCGCTATTATGCAACTGCCATATAGCGGAGAAGAGAGCGTAAATATTCCATTACAATTCTATTTTGGCCCTAATCACTTTAAAACTCTTAAATCTTACGATATGGGATTTGAGAAAATTGTCCCTTTAGGTGGTTGGATTATAGGCTGGGTAAATAGATATGTTATTATTGTTGTATTTGACTTTCTAAGCAAGTTCATAAATAGTTATGGTATTATAATTTTAATTCTCACCATATTAATTAAGCTTATAATTTCTCCTTTAACTATAAAATCTTATCTCTCTTCTGCAAAAATGAGAGTGCTCAAACCAGAGGTAGATAAAATTAACGCAAAGTATCCTAAGCAAGAAGACGCAATGAAAAAGCAACAGGAGACCATGGCCCTGTATAAAAAAGCCAATGTGAGTATGTTTGGAGGCTGTTTGCCAATGCTCCTTCAATTTCCAATATTATTTGCAATGTTTCGCTTTTTCCCAGCATCATTTGAGTTAAGACAAGAGGGTTTTTTATGGGCTCAAGATTTAAGTGCTTTTGACTCTATATTAGACTTACCATTTACAATTCCACTTTACGGAGATCATGTTAGTTTGTTTGCCCTTCTAATGGCATTCTCTATGCATTTCTATTCAAGAATGAATATGGATCAAATGAATACAGGCCCTCAAATGGCTGGTATGAAATATATGTCTCTCTACTTTATGCCTCTATTCCTTTTAGTAATAGGAAATAACTTCTCTAGTGGGTTAAGTTATTATTACCTTCTTTCAAACTTGTTTACAATGGGACAGACATGGATAATTAGAAAGTATTTTGTAGATGAAGATAAAATCTATGCAAAGCTTAAAGAGAAGGCTGCTGCTCCAAAGAAGAAGTCTAAGTTTCAAGCTAGGCTAGATGAAGCATATAAAAAGCAACAACAGCAAGCAAAAACTAGAAAATGATTAATAAAAAAGAGATAGATACTATTTTGGAAAACCTGCCATCAGAGACAAAACTGGTGGCAGTTTCCAAATTTAAATCTAATGAATCTATATTAGCAGCCTACAATTATGGGTTAAGAGATTTTGGAGAGAATAGGCCACAAGAGTTAAGCCTAAAAATGGAAGAGATTCCAAATGAAGATATAAAGTGGCACTTTATTGGTCATCTCCAGAGGAATAAGATTAAGATGATAATAGATAAAGTATATCTTATCCACTCTATTGATTCAGAAAAGTTGTTAGCAGCAGTAAATAGAGAGGCTGCCAAGCGTGATATTATTGTAAATTGCCTACTTCAGCTCTTTATAGCAAAAGAAGATAGTAAACAAGGCTTCTCTCAAGAGGAGTTAGAGCAGGTTGTTGCAAACCTATCTAAATACCCAAATGTAAGAGTTTGTGGTCTAATGGGAATGGCCTCCTTTACTCAAGATAAAAATGTAGTAGCTGCAGAGTTTGTAAAATTAAAGGAGACTTTCTGTTCTTTAAAACAGA
>JAQVZL010000102.1 GCA_028708215.1 Bacteroidales bacterium | reverse complement strand
AATAATACCTCTTGTTTCTTCTCTCTTAACCCAGCAATATGCAAGGTATTAATATAGTAGAGCAAAAAGTCTACATCTCTAGAGCCACTACTGTACTTCGCATGAAGAGCCACCAAATTATTATTGGGATCCATTCCCTGCCTAAATCTTTCAAGCATTTCACCTGCAGTAGAGCGCCCCTCGGTCCTATGCATAAGGTTGCCCTGGGCATCTAGTAAAATAAAAACAGGCTCTGTATAGACATCATAAATTGCACTCAAACGCTTTTTTTCTGCCCCCTCTGTATAATCGGCACTTATAAAGTGCTTATTCACAAAATCTGCCACACTATCTAGAGTAAAAATCTCATTCTTCATATACAAACAAGGAGAACACCTAGGAGACCCAAAATCAAGAAAAATAAGCTTTTTCTCTTTTTTAGCCAGCTTTTGCACCTTCTCAAAAGGTTCATTCTCTAATAGATTAACAGATCTATTTTGTGCCGAGGCGGTCATTGGAGCAAAAACTGATAACGACGCCCAAAAAAGCAAAGAGAGAGCAAAAAATAATATATGTAAAGTTCTTTTTTTCATACGCATTTAATTTAAAAATTGATTAAAATTACTCTTTTCTTAAACGTATTCCATCTATACAGAAATAGGAGTGAATAATATCTTTCCCATTAACATCTTTGTAGTTTGTCTCTGTTGTAAAAGTCACCTTTGTAACAGGGCCCAAAGAAGAGAGATCTGCAGCAATCCAATCTGTTCTAGTGAAATTAAAATTTGGATTGTTAGGGTCTGCATTTTTACGGCATAAAAGATATACATCTACAGAACCACTCTTAGCAGCTCCATTATAACCAGTAACAACTACCTTGTAATAATCTCCCTCTTGATCCATTTTACGATCTACCCCAGGAACAAATGTACTCCAAACAGCTTTTGGTGCCGAGGGTATGTTAGGGTTTGTAATAGCAGACCCTGTATTGGCTCCATACCTCATTGCAAGATAGTTATAAGTATTATTAGCAAACAAAGCATGCTCAATAACAGTAGGTTTTTCTAAAGTAAAATAGGTATCTGCTTCACTAGTTGCACAGGCAACAGCATATACCTCGGTCATATTTCTATAATTAGTATAAACGCTAAGAATATTAGTATCGCGAGCAGCCTTAGTGTCTGTCCATACAAATGATCTATTATTCTGGTTAGAGTAAGCAAACCCACTAAAGGAGCCATCACTGTTTTTCTTTGTATTAAATTTAATCCCGCCCGAGGTAAAACCATCATCGGGAATAACATGAGTATAAGATGCTAAAGTGAGCTCATTAAATGTGATATCGTTTGGAATAGGCACAAGTAGCTCATTCTTATCTGTACAAGATGTTACTGTAAGAAACAGTGCAATTAAAATAAATATTGTTTTTTTCATGGTGTATCGTATTAATTGTCGTATCCAGGATTTGGTTTCATTTTGTAGTTGGTAGTAGTCTCTGTAGAAGGGATTGGCCAACAGAACATATTCTCATCTATTGTAGAAACATCTGGTTTTAACAAATATATAATTGGTTGGTTATTTTTCTCTATTCTCAAAGAGGCAAGCCACTCACTTCCATTTTCCATGTAAAGCTCAAGACAATACTCTTTAAAAATAACCTCCATTAACTCCTCTCTTGAAGCAGGAACTGGTAGAGGATCTAAAACCGGGTTGGTTCTCTTAGATCTCATAAGGTTTATAGAAGCTATACTCTCTGCAATACTCTTATTAGTTCTTGCTCTAAGCTCGGCTTGCATTAGTAGTAACTCTGGATAACGGAAATAATATGTGGTAAACTTATCATTCATTAGCTCCGTAGAGGCTCTACCCTCTCTAGCCAATTTAGTAGGGCAGAAATATAAAATACCACTAGAACTAATAGCTCTTGCCCAACCCATTGTGGTAGTAAAACGGGCATCTTCGTTAATCCAATTATCAAACTCTGGGTAAAAAGATTTAAGAGAAGAGGGGTTATCTTGAGCTCCCGCACTCCAAGCATCGCCTGCCTGAATAATTGTTTGAGAATAAGTCCCTTCGCCATAGGCGCGTCCCTCGTTCTCCTCTATATATCTAGCAAAAAGCACCTCTTTAGAATCCCAAGCATCTTTATACATCTGCTGCATATCTGGGTTCATATTAAAAGAAGCAGGAGCAGTAGATATTACATTATCTACAATAGTTAATGCTTGGGCATAATCGCCATCCCAGCCTCTGTTCAAAAGCAACTTAGCCTTAATAACCTGAGCCATCTCTTTTGAGAGCAATTTAGATGTAGTATAGCTTGGTAATGCAGCTATCCCTGCATCTAAATCTGCAAAGATTTTCTCATAACTCTCTTTTACAGATAACCTTTCTGCAAAAATATTTTTAAAGTTAGCTACATCTTCTCTCCAAAGAACTCCATACTCGTTGTCTGCCCAGAAATGAGAGAAGCCCCACATTAAATGTGAATAAACCCATGCTCTAAACGTTCTTGCCTCTGCAATCATTGTATTTTTTATAGCAGGAGAAGGGAATTTATTATCGGCAAGGCCTTCTATTCCTATTATTGCAGCGTTTGCAGAGTTTACACAGCCATACCAATGTTGCCAGTAGTTACTAAAAGTAGCTGTAGTAGAAAGATAGCTCATATTGTAATAAGTTACTCCACCGGCTCTTGCAACACCAGCTTGGTTAGACATATATACAAATGGACTTCCTCCAAAATAATCTCTTACAGAAGAGCCACTACCAGTAGAGAGTGATGCGTACATTCCGTTAAGAACAGAGACAGCACCATCGTAATTGGTAACAGCATTATCTACAACCATTTTGTGAGGAGGGTTCTGTGATAAAAATTTTTCACACGAAGAGGTTGCAATTATCATTGCAAACAGCATTAATGTTGTGAATATTGTTTTTTTCATGGTTTTTACTATTTAAATGATAATTTAACACCTAAACTAAATGTAGTTGAAGATGGGTAGCGGCTATAATCTACACCAGATCCAACACCTATAAGCTCTTGAGAGTCTCTAGTTCCAACTACATACGAACTTGCCATATCTGTAGAGCCAAAGTTCCCTTGAGGGTCAAATCCTGGGTATTTAGTTATTGTGAACAGGTTAGAAGCTTGGAATGTAAGATCAATACCATTCAAGAATTTATCGTTAAACCATCTTTTTGGTAATCTGTAATTGATATTCAAAGCATTGAGTCTAATAAACGATGCGTCGTGAATTACAAAATCACTTAATGCATTGTAGGTTCCGGTTAGTCCTATTCTTGGTAGTTGGGTCATAGGGTCGTTAGTAAAGTTCCAACTATCTTGCATGTGATTATATGAATTGTAGGTAGCTAATCCTGCACTTACAGAAGAGTAAGTGTAGTTCCACATTCTCTTTGCACCATATGAGTATGTAAATACGGCAGAGGCATATAAGTTGCCATAAGTGACTGCCAAATTAAAACCACCATAAAATTTAGGATTAAAATTACCTAAAACAACTCTGTCTTGGGTATTAATAACACCATCTCCATTGGTATCTATAATGTATGGGTCTCCAGCAACTTCTCTTGCTGTTCTGTAATTTAATTGAGCACCAGTAGTAGGATTGGTTTTGCGAAGAGCATAAATTTCTTCAT
>JAQVZL010000046.1 GCA_028708215.1 Bacteroidales bacterium | reverse complement strand
AATAAAGTTAATTGGAGAGTGGGAGCAAACTATTTTATAGAGTCAAAAAATGTTATATTAAATTTTAATGTGTCAAAATATTTAGAAGACGATATAGCTGCCCGTGCAGAGATAATTCGTTATTTTAAAAATGCATCTATTGGTTTTTATGTTCAAACTCTGCAGTACCAAGATTACTCAGTAAATGGGGGTTTCTTTTTTACAATTTCTTTGCCTCCTCGTAATAGAGGGAGTAGAGGAGGAAAAAGAGTTAGTGTTTCAACCTCGGAACATTTTTCATTAGAATATGTTGCCAGGCCATATGAGAAAAGAGGAGTACTATATAAAACAGCGCCCAATGATAATAGTAGTTTTAACTTTTTCAATAGGTCTTTGTTACATATATATTAGGTTAGTATTTTTTACTTAGTTTAATATTCACACTTATTTAGTTTATTATAAAATTTTTATTGTATCTTTAGTGAAATTAGATTAACATAACCAATGTGATAGTGTGACAATAAATACATTATAGAAAAGTAAATATCATAACAATTCTCAAACCAACTCAAATAAATATTACTATGAATTCAAAAAAAAGATTTTCAAAATTAATAAGTGGAATTCTTACATTCCTACTTATTGTCTCTCTTGCTGGTGTTGTTTCTTGTGACAAAAAAGACGAGCCAGTACCACCAGCACCACAGCCTGCAAAATATACAATTAAGGGTGTTGTAAATAATCAACAAAGTAACACAGCTCTTTCGGGAGTGTTAGTTACTATGGGTGCTCTTACTCAAACTACAGACGCATCTGGAGTTTTTGAATTTAAAGATTTAACAGTAGCTGGAAAATATACTATAAACCTTACTAAAGAAGGTTTTTTTGATGCTACCTATAGCCTAGAATTTCCAGAGGCAGCTCCTAACCACACTGTTACATTTAACATTAGTATAACTATGGTTCCTTTTGTACCAGGAGTGACTCCTATTGATTTCTCTACTGGAGGTACTATAGATATTGAAGGAGGAACACCAGTTACTCTAACTATTCCTGCTGGAACTACGGTTAAAGATAAAGACAATAATACTGTAACAGGTCCAATAAATATTACAGCAGTTGAGACACCAGATATTGTAAGTGGTTCCAATAACAACCCAGGTTTATCTGTTTTAAGGTTTGAGCCATCTGGGTTACAATTTAGCAAGCCATTACCGTTAACTGTTAAGAATCCTTTCTCTACCTTTAAGTTTTCTAATGTTCAACTTGAATATTATAATGAAACTACTAAAGAGTGGGAAGTTAAATCACAAAGTGTAACTTACAACTCAACTACAAAAGAGTATGCTACTACTATAGATCACTTCTCTATGTACAAAGTTGCTTTCGTTACTACTAGTACAGGAATGGGATTTTTAACTGAGGCATTAAATGTTGTTGATACTCCAATTGAAAACACTACTCTAGTTCCAGTTGATGTTTCAAAAATAAAAGTTGAACGTAAAAATGGTTACATATTTGAAACACCTCTTGAAACCATAATTGCAAATGCAGGAGTTACTGGAACAGATGCAACTAAACTTAAGAAGGTAATTGAAGATGCTATTAAGCCTTATTACGGTAATTCATCTTCAGTAACATCATTTGCAACAGTAGAACAAGATATTTCAGTATCTAGAACTGTTCAACCTAACTACAAACTAGTTACAACAGGGAGTCAAGCAATAAACAAAAATAAATACTCCATTAGCATTTCAACCGACTCAGGAACTGCTGTAATTGACGTTGTAGTTCAATCTGCTGGTGCAGTATCACTATTCTTCCAAGATGTCTCTTTAGACGATCATGACCACGGAAGTGGAGGAGGAGGTACTCTATAATTAGCACTGAAAACTATTACTAAAGAGTATTAATGTATCCTATTAAAAATAATAATTTGAGGCTGCCAGTAATTCTATTACTAGTAGCCTCTTTTTTTGTTTTTAATACCCAAGCATTAAATGCTCAAACTACATTAGGAGTAACTGGTCTATTAAATAGCCCAAATGCCGTTATGAGTAAAGAGGGAACTGTTAAAATAGGAGGTAACTTCCTGAATACAAACATGACCCCAGATACATGGGATTATAATACATTTAACTTTTTTTTAAATGTTACTCTCTTCCCTTTTTTTGAAGCAGCTCTAAATAATACAGCTTTTGATTTATGGGACCAGGGGAGATTTAGCAATGTAGATCGCTCAGTATCTTTAAAGCTTAGAGTATTAAAAGAGCGTAGATTTATACCTGCTATAGCAATAGGCTCTAACGATCTCTTAACATCTAACACAGGCAGCTATTTTAGCCCTCATGGTGGCAACAAGTATTTTGGGACTCACTATGTAGCCCTGAGCAAGCATCTTACCCTTAATGGACATACCCTAGGCTTGCACACGGCTTATAATATACTCTCTAGCAAACATCAAAAAATAAACTCACCAATATCTGGAGGAATATCTTTTAGACCCTCATTTTTTAACAAACTTAATTTAATTGCAGAATACGATACTATTGACTTTAATCTGGGAGGCAACATAATAGTATTTAATTACTTATATCTTCAACTCTTTATCCAAGACTTCAAATATATCTCTTTTGGAGCACACGCTCAAATTCCCCTTCTTTAAAAACACAACTCCCATCTAATCTATATAAACTCCATATGAAATTTTAGTTATAATATTGTTGTTGCAAACATTTTATCTAATAATTCATCTGATTTTTCCCTAGGAGACGATTCTCTGGGACTAAAGTTTCCCACCTAAGTCAATATCATAAAACTCACCTAGTTTTATGCATTATTATAGGTTATGAGAAGAGATCCGTGGAGATGAGTTCGTCTAAATCTCTAATTAAATATAATATTTCGCTAACAAAATAATGATGGTTTAGCCAACAGCTCATAGCTAGAATATTAACAACAGTAAGAACATGTCAAAATGTCATGATTTATTTATTTTACTGCACTGGTACTTTATTTGATAGTATATAGTTGAAGTTCTAGTAATAAGAACTCAATTATAATTTTATTAAACAATTTAAAACAGGAGGTTATTATGACACTTATTAGAAGAAATGAAAATTTTCCTATGTGGGCCAATCTCTTTAACGATATTTTAAATAACGATTGGAACGACTTATCACTTAGGAATTATTCTCAAGAAAACACAACATTGCCATCAATTAATATTAAAGAGACAGAAAATGATTTTGTTGTAGAGATGGCTGCACCAGGAATGGAGAAAAAAGATTTTAAAGTTGAGATAGATAAAGGAATTCTTTCAATCTCATCTGAGATTAAAAGCGAGAAAGAAGAAAAAAAAGCAGATAGTTACACACGACGCGAATTTAACTATCAATCTTTCTGCCGCTCTTTTTCACTACCAACATCGGCAGATAGTGAAAAGATTTGTGCGAAATATGAAAATGGAATTTTAAAAGTACACATTCCTAAAAGAGAAGAGGCTAAACCTAAGCCAGTAAGAATGATTGACATTGATTAATTAAAATAAAAAATTAGCACTGTAAATTGCATGTTTTATTAAAACAGATTTTACTAAAAGAAATAAAAGGTGAGAAGAGATCTATTCTTCTCACCTTTTTACATAATGTATAAAGCAGTGCAAATTGAGGCTAAAATTATTTGGTTAATTCTACTCTTTGAGGTTTGCTATTGTAGCCTTCTCTAAATGGACCGCATTTTAAAGAGAGCATGATTTTGTATTTTCCTGGAGGGATAGTATTTGGTATAGTAAAGTTAAGGTCTCTTGTTATTGATTCACCTTTATTAATAGTAGTATTATTGGCAGCTTTATTTGGTGGGTTAATTATAGTTACGGGAATAGAGTAACTGTTTCTTTTGTTATATATCATTAAATGTAAAGAGACAGGGTATTCGGGGTCATTAAAATTAATATCTATCTCTCCATTGTTTGTAAATATTACTTTATAAAAAGTGTTGTTTGTATTAATAGATAAAGATTTGTGATAGTTATTAAATGAGATTTCTATATCTGATGTGAAAACTAGTTTGTCTGAGAAGCGTACATAAATAGAGTCTTTTTTTGAGATTTTATATGGTTTGGCTAAGGAGTCTTTTTTGTCTGTAATAATCATAACTGCACGGTTATAAAAATTACTATTAAACCCATATAAGTCATACTGGTTCTGTCTATAATAGACAGAGTTTATGGTTGTAGATTCTTCATTGGCGTAGAACCGGTATTGAGATGGTTTTTGATATCCATCACGGAATACAACCACTCTATCTCCTGCAATCTCTTTAATTGCTTGAGCCCATTTTTCTTGTCTATAAAATTCTAAATCTAATGGTATTGCGTCACATGCGATTACTACCCTTAATAATAGAATAATAGATAATGATGGATAGAGAAATTTTTTAAGATAGCGATCTATTTTAAGAGAGTGTCTAGAGTAATGAAAAATTATTATTATCATTGGTATTGATGCTGCTATGGTCCATTGAGGTTGTGAGTGCCCACGAGTTGTAGCAATTCCAAAAAATAGAATCATCCCAATAATTATATACTTCAAAGATTTGAAAAACCCATCTTTACTTTTGAATTTATAAAGAATATAGCCAGTTATAGCTAATATAAAAGGGTTGAAGTTAAAAGCTTGGTTTGGTATGTATTCTAGAACGTGAGAGATATTAAATGGTCTAGAGCGCCCCTCTAAGTGGTACATAAAGGAGACAAAGTTGTTTTGCACCTGCCATACAATATGTGGAACAAAAATAGCCAAAGAAGCAATGCCAGATAGCCAAAATTTATAATTGATTAATAACCTAGGATTGGAAAGTATTACAAAAATTATTACTAGACCACCTTGGTATTTACTATAGACAAGACCTCCCATAGATACTGCTAGTAGTAGACAATTTAAAATAGACTCCTCTTTTAAAAAACTCTTATAAGAGAAAAGAAAAAGTGCTGTAAAAAAAAGTAGTGGAGAATCTGGAGTTGTTATAAACCCATATACCACAAACATCACCACAGAAGCACTTATACCAAAGAATGTAAGAACATCTTTACTAGTAGCCTTTTTGACATTTATTGTTTTCCATATGATTAGTAATGTAAACAGTTGAAGCAAAACGGTCATAAATCTAATAGATAACTCCTTAGAGAATAGGAGTGAGCTTATTTTTACCATTAATGCTACTAAGGGTGGATGATCGTAATATCCCCATGCTAGCTTTTCTGAATAGAAATGGTAATAGGCCTCGTCTTGGATAACTCCAGTTGTTACAGCTTGGATTATATTAATAATAAACCAAAGGAAAAGCAATAGCAAAAAAAGGTGATTAGGATTAAGCTTTAAAATCTTATTATATAGTTGTTTGCCTATGCTCAACATAAGAAATAAGAGTTAATTTTTGACATTGCAAAATTAGTAATCAAATATAAGTAGGGTAGTTCTGCAAAAGGCTTGCCATTAAAAGAAAAAAGTTTTGAATTAACTTTTTAGGTTAATTCAAAACTTAGGTAGTATAAATATCAATTATTTATATGATCAATAGGAGGTTAAGCGCTTTTTTTTCTTCCTTTACGCCAGAATTCTCCTTTAGGTTTGCTGCTTTTACGATTTTTGCTTGGTTCAGCAGAGGCTAGTAGTTCATTTATATTAGGAACCCCAGGTTCTCTTGGGCTACTAAAATTTTTTGAATTAGTTGAGTGGTTTCTGCTCTTTTTTGGACCTCTTGATTCACTATTATTTCTAGTGCTACTTCTGCTGCTGCCGCTGCCGCTGTTTCTGGAGTTACCACTTTCCCAAGAGCCAGCTTTCTCTTTTTGGCGTTTACCATCTCTAGGAGCACGTGTTGCGCTCATTTGCCCACGTTCTACCTTTTGAATACATGACTGACACTCATAATCATGTTCATGATTAACAGGAATATCTTTACCAATTATTTTTTGAATACTTTTAAGAAGCCCTAATTCAGAGGTGTCACAGAAAGAGAGAGCTACACCATCGTGGCCAGCACGCCCTGTTCTACCAATACGGTGAACATAAGTCTCGGGATCTTCTGGGAGGTTGTAGTTAAACACATGAGAAATCTGACTAACATCTATACCCCTAGCTGCAATATCTGTAGCAACTAAAACTCTGGTTTTATGTCTTTTGAAATTTAAAAGACTTTTCTGTCTAGCACTTTGAGACTTATTTCCATGAATAGAATCGGCATTAATACCTGCTCTAGCAAGGCTTTTTGTAAGTTTGTCTGCGCCGTGTTTAGTTCTTGAAAAAACAAGAGCACTCTCTACATTTTTCTCTTTAATTAAATCTATAAGAAGCGAGGTCTTGTTTTCACGATTCGCAAAATAGAGATGTTGGTCTATAAGATCTACAGTAGCAGCCTCTGGAGCTATCTCAATATTTACTGGTTCATGTAAAAGAGAAGCAGCTAAATCTGAAATCTCTTTTGGCATAGTTGCAGAGAAGAGCAATGTTTGCCTCTCTTGTGGGATAGCACTAATAACTCTCTTTATATCATGTATAAAGCCCATATCAAGCATTCTATCTGCCTCGTCAAGTACAAAGAATTCAACCTCCCTAAGATTGATATAACCTTGCCCCATTAAATCTAATAAGCGGCCTGGGGTTGCCACTAAAATATCTACTCCCTGTTTTAGAGCATTTGTTTGTGCTCTCTGGCTTACTCCACCAAAAACAACAGTATGTTTAAGTGAGGTAAATTTACCATAGTTAGTAAAGCTCTCTTCAATTTGAGAGGCTAGCTCTCTTGTTGGGGTAAGTATAAGCGCTTTTATGCGTCTTTTTTGCTTTTTACCTTTTCCATTACTATTGTTCTCAATTTGAGAATATAACTTTTGAATAATGGGAATGGAGAAAGCAGCTGTTTTACCAGTACCTGTTTGGGCACATCCCAAAACGTCTCTTCCGGTTAATAGTATAGGAATTGCCTGCTCCTGAATTGGCGTAGGGATAGTATACCCCTCGTTTATCAAAGCCTTCAGTACAGGTTCGATAATCTTTAAATCTTTAAATGTCATGAATTGTATTTACGATATTTGCGTTGTTTTACTCTATTTTACAAAAACGATGTTAAATATAAATAGATACAACGGCTTTGTAGAACGAAGCTGCAAAGCTACTATAATTAATTGGTATTTACACTAAGTTTATTGTGTAATGTGTTAAAAGCCTCTACTACAGCCTCTTTAATAGACCCAAACTCTAGATTATAGCCCTCTTTGTAGATAGATGTGACAAAATCATTATGAGGCCTACCTACTCTATAGTCTGGCTCTCTAGAGGGGTGTTTCAAATAACGAGACAATAAATTAACATCTTCAGAAATATTCAGCACTGCATGGTAAAAAAGAGTCCCCCCATTTAGATACATAGAAGAGCCCATTATTTTTTTATTATTTATAGAGATATCTGAAATGCCTTTAGAGTATAGCTCTCTCACTCCAAGTGAAGAGAGTTCTTTTATAAGAGAACTATTTATAGCAGCAAAGTAGTCGCTGGGTTTTTTACTCCTCTCTTTTTCAAATTTAGAAGAGAAAACCAACATATTAGGAGAGAGTACAACACTCTCTCCACCAGAGGGTCTTTTATAAATTTTAATATTATCTAGCAGAACATTCTCTTCTATTACAGCTGTCTCAATATTATTTGCCCTCCCCAGAACAATATAGATATTATCTGGTTGCCATAGGTAGAAGTTACCACTAAAACCCGGCTCCATAATAGAGGAGTCGGGTAGTGTGTAACTATTTAGTGTTAGCTTATTTAAAATCATTCTCTATAATAAAACAGATTCTATTTATGAATTGCTTTATCTACAGCTTCAAAGCCAGCCTCCATAAATACTTCAGAAACAGTAGGGTGGGTGTGTATTGTATTTGCAATATCGTAAATAGTAGACTCTAGCTGCATGTATGCCGAAGCCTCATTAATCATATCGGTAGCATTTGGAGCCACAATTTGTACCCCCAACACCTCGCCATATTTTTTATCGGAAATAATGCGAATAAAACCCTCGGCATTACCCTCTGTTTGAGCCTTTCCATTGGCCGAGAGAGGAAACTCACTCACCTTATAATCGTGCCCTGCATCCTTAGCAGCCTCTTCTGTAAGACCAATTTGGGCAGCTTCTGGTACGGTGTACATATTCATAGGAATCTTATTAAGATCTAAACTGTTTTCAATGCCATTTAGGTGGTTCACAACATGAAGGCCTTGTGCAGAGCCTACATGGGCAAACATACTTATACCATTAACATCTCCAACAGCAAAAATACCCTTAACAGAGGTTTCAAAGTTGTTATCTGTTTTAATGTAACCATTTTCCCACTCAAGCTCAACTTGGGATTCAATTATATTCCCCTTTCTATCGCTAGCATTAATAATTAGATCACAAAGAATCTCTTCATTATCTAGAGTGAGAACACCCTCTTTCCACAAACCAGAAGTGTTGGTTAACTCTTTATTAAATAAAACTTTAACTCTATCTTTCTTTAGTTTACTAAGAATGTAGTTACTAATATAGCTATCTGCCTTAGGCATAATACCCAAAGAGTCTGAAACTAAAGTTACCTTTTTACCCATAAAATTAAAACCCTGGGCAAGCTCAACAGCAACAGGAGTTTTCCCAACAACCACTATATTCTCTGGGACTTCTCTCTCTATAAATAGCTTCTCTGGCTCAATCACAAGGTTTTCATACTTATTTTCAATTTTTACAGAAGAGGAGCCAGTTGCAATAATTATATTTTTTACCTCAAGAAGCCTATTATCTACCAACACACTCTTTGCAGATACTATTTTTGCCGAGGCTTTAATTATCTCTACCCCATTTTTCTTTAATAAAAACTCCACGCCACCAGTAAGTTTTTTGACAATACCGTCACTCCTCTTAATAGCTTTATTCCAATTAAAAGAGAGAGCTTTCTTGTCTATCCCATCTATACCAAAACGAGCTGCATCTTTTAGAACTCTTTGATAGAGTTTAACACTCTCCATAAGAGACTTTGAAGGGATGCAACCCCAGTTAAGACACATACCACCAATTACATCCCTCTCAATTATGGCAGTTTTAAGACCAGTTTGCCCTGCACGAATAGCAGCCACATAACCAGCAGGTCCCGAACCTATTATTATTAAATCATACATAATTTTACTCTCCATATTTTAGTCCATTAAAAGTGATACAGGGTTTGCCAAATAGCCCATTACACTGTTTATAAAGCGAGCAGTATCGCCACCATCGGCAATTCTGTGATCTACACTTAGCGAGAGAGGTAGAACCAAGCCAGGTACTATTTCATCTCCCTTAACTACAGGTTTTTTAGAAATTCTACCAACTCCCAAAATACCAGCTTGAGGGTAATTAATAACAGGAACAGCAAAAAGACCACCAATACCACCATAACTAGTAATTGTAAAAGTACCATCTTTCATATGCTCCATAGTTAGTTTACCATCTTTTGCCAAAGTAGAAAGAGTACCTATTTGGGCTGCAATCTCTTTAATTGAAAGTTCATTGGCATTGCGTATTACAGGAACCACTAGCCCCTTAGGAGTATCGGTAGCAATTCCAATATTGTAGTAACGTTTGTAAATCATATTACCACCATCCCAATCCATTTGAGCATTAAGTGCTCTAAATTTTTTAAGGGAGATAGCCACAGCCTTAACAATAAAAGCAAGATAGGTGAGCTTTACACCATCTTTTAAAAATGGCTCTTTATAGTTTTTTCGAATACTATCTAGCAGAGATATCTCTACCTCTTCAAAAATAGTCATATGTGCTGCATTGTGTTTACTCTGCAACATATTCTTGGCAATTGTCTTTCTCATTTGTGAAAGAGGCTCAATCTCTACCAAATTCTCTACCTCATTTTTACCAGAAGAGTCTCTATCAGAAACAGAGTATTGGCTAGAATCTTTAGAAAAGTCTTTACCATAATTCTCAATATCATCTTTTCTAACTCTACCACCTGGGCCTGTACCCTTAACCATATTAATATCTATGCCCAAATCTTTAGCCATAGCGCGTGCTACAGGTGTAGCAAGAGCTTTTTTGCTAGAACTTGAACCAACCTTTTTAGAAGAATCAACTCCCTCTTTACTAGCAGAAAGAACAATACTGTTACCTGCAACTTCTAGAGTTCCTACAACGCCAGCACCCTCTTCCTCTACAGCTTCTACCTTGGTTGGTTCTGCTACAGGTTTAGCAGCCTCCTCTACAGCAGCCTCTCCTTCTAACCCCTCCATCTCAATCTCTACCAAAGCAGCCCCAACTTTAATAATCTCTCCAACCTTTCCAAATTTA
Source organism: Bacteroidales bacterium (assembly GCA_028708215.1). Classification (GTDB taxonomy): domain Bacteria; phylum Bacteroidota; class Bacteroidia; order Bacteroidales; family UBA932; genus Bact-08. The sequence continues at coordinate 4,915 of JAQVZL010000046.1, read as the reverse complement.
GCAGCAATTACACCATTTTTTGGAGATGGAATTGCAGTAACCACTTTATCTGTCTCCATTGTTACAAGAGAGTCGCCCATCTTTACAGATTGCCCTTTCTCTACATGCCACTCAACAATAGTTCCCTCTTCTAGACCCTCTCCAATATCTGGAAATTTAAAAATATATCTCATAACACTAATATTTTACAGTTCTTTCTATTTCATAAAAAATCTTATAAGGGTCTTGCATAAAGTGATGCTCACCTTTAGGCAGAGGCACTATTACGTCAAACCCAGCTACTCTTGCAGGCGGTGCCTCCAAGTGAAGGAAAGCCTCTTCAAGAGCAATCTGGCTAATTTCAGACCCTACACCATAGGTTCTAGGCCCCTCTGTAACGGTAATTAACCTGCCTGTTTTTTTAACAGACTTTACAATAGTCTCTTTATCTATAGGGTAAATAGAACGCAAATCTATGAGCTCTACACTAATGCCAGCCTCTTTAGCCATAACAATAGCCTTTTGAACCTCTCTAACCATAGCACCATAGGCAACTACAGTTACATCTTTCCCTTGCGTAACTAAATTAGCTTTACCTAGTGGAATAGTATATTTACCCTCGGCTACCTCTTGTTTAATTGCTCTATAGATTCTCTTAGGCTCCATAAACAAGATAGTATCGTTACTCTCTATTGCAGAGATTAACATCCCTTTTGCATCGTGAGGAGTAGAGGGAGCAACAACTTTAAGACCAGGTATATGACCCCATATGGCCTCCATGCTTTCACTATGGTGCTCTAGAGCATTAATCCCACCTCCATAGGGCATTCTAATAACTATAGGGGTCTCTAACTTCCCTCTTGAGCGGTTACGCATACGAGTAGCATGGCTAATTATTTGATTAAAAGCAGGGTAAATAAAGCCACAAAATTGCATCTCTACTACCGGTCTAAGACCAGCAACTGCCATACCTATAGCAGTACCAACTATTCCAGATTCGGCCAAAGGGCTATCAAATACCCTTTCAACGCCATGTTTTTTCTGTAGTCCCTCTGTAACCCTAAACACGCCTCCCTCTACACCAACGTCTTCTCCATATACTATAACACTTTTATCTTCTGCTAATTTTATATCCAATGCATCATTAATAGCATTGACCATATTCATTATTTTCATATTATAATTCTATTTGAATATTATTACTTAAGCTTTGAATTTTTCCATTGAAGGAATCTATCGTACTCATGCTCTTGATCTTTAAGATCGTCTGGAGTATCGGCATAGAGATATTTGAAAACATCTTCTTTAGGGTAGGGACCATAGTTTTCAGCTTCAATAAACTGTCTATCTACCTCCTCTTTGTATTGTGGAATTATCTTCTCTTCCTCTTTATCGCTCCAGAGCTTCTTAGAGATAAGATAGGCTTTCATCCGTTTCATAGGGTCTCTCTCTTCCCACATCTCTTCTTCTTCTTTAGTTCTATATTTAGTAGGATCGTCAGATGTGGTATGTGCCCCTTTTCTGTAGGTGACGGCCTCAATTAAAACAGGCCCCTTTCCATCTCGGCACACTTTAACAGACTCCTCAATTGCTTTATACATAGCAAAAAAGTCGTTTCCATCTACCTTGATTCCCTTAACTCCATAGGCTACAGCTTTTACGGCTAAAGAGCTAGATGCTGTTTGCATATGAGTAGGAGTAGAGATTCCGTATTGGTTATTTTGAATAATAAATATAACAGGAACACTCCAAACACCAGCAAAGTTAAGAGCCTCATGGAAATCACCTTCGGAGGTTCCTCCATCGCCAACAAAACCATAAACCACCTCATCTTTTTTACTGTATTTAATAGCATATCCCAACCCTGCTGCATGCAGTAATTGAGACGCAATAGGGACACTTATAGGAAGGGTGTTTTTAGCTTTTGTGAAGGCCGATCCATCTTCGTAGCCCATAAAGTAGAGGAATAACTCTTTGAGAGTAACCCCTTTTGCCAACATTGTACCCATCTCTCTAAAAGCAGGCACAAGCCAATCGTTTTCGCGTATATGAACACCTGCAGCAGCAGCAATTGCCTCTTGCCCATAGTTAGGAGGGTAAGTAAAGATTCTGCCCTGCCTTTGATAGGAGACAATTTGTAAATCTGCTGTTCTTGCAAAGAGCATATCTTTATAGAACTTGAGCAACTGTTTATCTTCTATCTTAGGCATCCATTTATCATTAATAACCTTACCATGGTTATCAATAACTTGGAACATTGATTCTTGTAATGGATTATATTCTTTAAACATATCAAACGAATTAAAAATTCATAATTTCTTTTATTATGTACTAATAACGTATTACTATCCCAATTTGTTGAACAGATCAATTATTTCAATTGGAAAACAATTGTAGAGAGTCTTATTCTACACTTTTTTACAACAATAGTGTAAAATAATGGTTGCAGTTTATCATTTGCTAATAATTTGTAAATAAGCAGTTTAAATATAAATTATAAATATTCTTATAATTTTTAGTTACAAAGTGTTGCTGAATCATATTTTTTTATACTTTTACACCAACATTAGAGATAGATATTACAAGTTTCTTATGAAAAGAGAGCACACATCTTTCAAATTATCACAGAACAATGGCAGCACTGTTTCTTTCAGTACTAGTTCTGTCTATTTTATGATGCTCTCTGTATGGTCTATTATCTCTTTAGCCATTATTATTCTACTCATTATTATTATTACCACAACCTAAAATCTAGTTACTGCATATTTTTATCACCTGCTTTAACCAGATTTTGGAAAAGGCGGGAAGCGAAGCTTTTATATATAATTAATTAATGAAAAAATGATTCCACTAAGAAGCAATCAAACAACAACAGGAAAAAGAATGGCAGGTGCCAGAGCTCTTTGGAGAGCCAATGGCATGACTACAGCTCAAATGAAAATGCCTGTTATTGCAGTAGTAAATTCATTTACTCAATTTGTACCTGGCCATATTCATCTACATAATACAGGGCAGATAATAAAAAAAGAGATTGAAAAGCAAGGCTGTTTTGCTGCAGAGTTTAACACAATAGCCATAGATGATGGAATAGCAATGGGCCATGATGGTATGCTCTATTCACTCCCATCAAGAGACCTAATTGCAGATAGTGTAGAGTATATGTGCAATGCCCATAAAGCAGACGCTATGATATGCATTAGTAGCTGTGATAAAATTACACCAGGAATGCTCATGGCAGCTATGAGACTAAATATTCCTGCTCTCTTTGTTGCTGGAGGGACAATGGAAGCCGGTACAATAGGTAATTCCAAGATAGATCTTGTAGATGTTATGGTAAAAGGGGGAGAGAGCAACATCTCTAAAAAAGAACTTGAACAATATGAAAATGAAGGGTGTCCAACCTGTGGGAGCTGTTCAGGTATGTTTACTGCCAACTCCATTAATTGCCTTGCAGAGGCGTTAGGGATGGCACTTGTGGGTAATGGCTCTCTATTGGCAACTCATGAGCTGAAATTGAAAATGATTAAAGATGCAGCATCATTAATTGTTAGAAATGCTAAAGATTACTATTTCAATGGTAATTATAAAGTTTTGCCTCGCTCCATTGCAACCTTTAATGCTTTTATAAATGCTATGTCTATGGATATTGCAATGGGAGGTTCTACCAACACCATTTTGCATCTATTGGCAATTGCAGGGGAAGCTCAAGTGAATTTCAATATAGATCATATTGACTCACTCTCAAGAAAACTACCTGTCTTGTGCAAGGTTTCGCCTAATGGTAAATATCATATGCAAGATGTAAATAGAGCAGGGGGAGTTATGAGAATATTAGGAGAACTCTCTAAAGGTGGCTTTATAGACAAAACTGTTTTTAGAGTAGACTACCCCTCGTTAGAAGTGGCGTTAGAAAACTACTATCTATTAGGAGATAAAGTAAATAAAGAGGCAGTAAAACTATATTCGGCAGCCCCAGGGTATAAAAAGAGCAGAGAGATGTCTTCACAAAACAATTATTACCAAAGCACAGATACAAACTTAGAGAGTGGCTGCATAAGAGATCTCTCTAATGCATACAGTAAAGAGGGTGGGCTTGCAATTCTCAAAGGGAATATTGCTCCAGAGGGATGTGTGGTAAAAACTGCAGGAGTACCAAATAACCTTCTACAATTTAAAGGGAGTGCCATTGTTTTTGAGTCTCAAGAAGAGGCTTGTGAAGGTATTCTTAGTGGTAAAGTTGTAAAGGGGAGTGTTGTAGTTATTCGTTACGAAGGCCCTAAAGGTGGGCCAGGAATGCAAGAGATGCTCTACCCTACATCATACTTAAAAAGTGCAAAACTAGAGAGTGAGTGTGCTTTAATTACAGATGGAAGGTTCTCTGGTGGAAGCTCGGGACTCTCCATTGGTCATATATCCCCCGAAGCTGCTGCTGGGGGCATAATTGCACTTATCCAAGATGGAGATATAATATCTATAGATATCCCTTCAAGAGAAATTAATCTATTAGTAGCCAATAATGTGCTGGAAAGCAGGCGCAATCAAATAATAAGCAACAGTGATAATTTTAATTATTATATGCCGAGGGATAGAAATAGGCTAATATCTAAGGCATTACAGGTTTATGCACGAAATGTTTCATCTGCCTCATTAGGCGCTATAAGATTAATTTAAAACTATAACTATGGAAAAGAAAACAGTGACAGGAGCAGAAGCTTTATTGATCTCTTTAATAAACCAAGGTGTAGATACAATGTTTGGTTACCCAGGAGGGACTATTATGCCTATTTACGACATGCTTTATAACTACACAGACAAACTTAATCATATATTGGTAAGGCACGAACAAGGTGCAGTCCATGCTGCTCAAGGGTATGCCCGAGCAACTGGAAAAGTGGGAGTGTGTATGGCTACATCGGGGCCAGGAGCTACAAATTTA
>JAQVZL010000101.1 GCA_028708215.1 Bacteroidales bacterium | reverse complement strand
CTCGCCTAAATTGAACCTTCATATTGAGCCATTTATTAAAATTCCTCTTTCTGGTTTAGCAACAGAGAATATGAGATTCACTACTGGAGGGGTCACATTTAAGGTTTCATTTTAAGTCTTGTATGGTGAAAAATCAAATATTTTACATAATTTTACCAAAATGTTTGATAATTGGACCCACAGAAATTAACATCTTTAATAGCACAAGGTAATAGAAAAGCTTTTGACTCTTTTTATAGTAAAGAGTATCAAAAGGCTGTTTTCTTTACTAATCACTATTTGCGCGATTATGAATTGTCTCAAGATATTGTTCAAGATTCATTTATGGCTGTATGGCTTAATAGAAAATCTTTAGATTCAACATTCCCTGTTGAGCCCTATTTATACTCGATTCTTCGTAATAAGTCAATTAATTTACTTAGACGGCTTTCTGTAGATAAGAAGGTAAAAGATGTACTTCTTAAAAGGGAGTATAGTGCTAATTTGAGTGCATTAAATCACGACTCTGCAGAGCTTATGGCAGCCTCTCAATTAAATGAAAAAATTTCAAAAGCTTTCTCACAATTGCCAGAGAAAATACATAGTACTTTTGTTAAGAGTAGAGTAGAGGGGCTTACATACAAAGAGATAGCAGGAAAAGAGCAGGTGAGTGTAAAGGTAGTTGAATACCATATTACTCAAGCATTAAAGTTTTTTAGAGAAAAGTTAAAAGATTTTATGGTTTTGTTTTTTTAAAGGGTAAATGGGTATTAGTTTGTATTAATAACAGAGAGTTGTATATGGATTTAGATATTATAGATAATAAATTGATTTTAAGACTTGTAGCCGGAACTGCTACAGACTTAGAGAAGCGTGCTGTTTTAGACTGGATTGAGGCGAATGATAAAAACAGAGAGGAGTTTATAAGAATAAAAAATAGTTACGTACATAAACAACTTTTGAGTTTAGACAGAAGCCAAAAAAGAAAAATCTTTATTAATACTGCTTTGAAGTATGCGGCAATACTCTTTTTATTAATTGCTATTACAGGAGGGGGCTTTTTAGCTTTTAACTCTTTTAAAGAGCCAATTGTACATAAGCAAGCAATGGCATCATTTAAGTATATAGTTAACACTGGAGTCAAAGGAGTTGTAGAGTTACCAGATGGAAGTAAAGTTTGGTTAAACAGCGCTAGCTACATTGTTTGTCCACAAAAATTTTCAGATAAAGTGCGAGAAATAGAGCTAGAGGGAGAAGGATATTTCGAGGTTGTACCAAATAAAGAGTGGCCTATGTTAGTTAAGACTTCTAAAGACTACACTGTTAAGGTAACTGGTACCACTTTCAATTTATCTTCTTATAACGACGACGATAAACTTGTAATCACCCTAATATCTGGAGAGGTCTCTCTAATTAACAACAAAAGGAAGAGAAATAATGAGATAAAGATGGTTCCTAACCAAGAGTTAACTATTCTTTCAGAAAAGTCTAAATTGAAAGAAAATGCAAATACCGTTAAGAGCACCGCGTGGAAAGATGGTCTTTTACTGTTCGATAACACTCCTATGAGGGAGGTTATTAAAAAAATTGAGAGATGGTATGGAGTTAATATTATAGTAAAAGATTCAAAAATATATGACTATAGGTTTACTGCTAAATTTAAATCTGAATCTGTTTCACAGGTACTTGAGATTTTAAAACTCTCTTCAAATATAAATTCTCATATAGAAGATACCACCATTACATTACTTGGAAGTTAACGTAGAAAGTTAATTTTTTACCTCATTTTTGAGGGAAGTTCTTTTGTGCATTGTAATAAATGTAGAACTAAACTCAAATATTGACAATATGAGAAAAAAACTTTCTTTTGGAAGATTAAGAAAAACCATCTTAACTCCTATTCTTGTTGCTTGTTTAATGCTAAGCAGCGCTTGGTCTGTAGCTCAGACCGTCTCTTTAGATTTTAAAGATGCTCAGTTATCTTCTATTCTAAAAGAGGTAGAAAAACAGACTAATTACACTTTTGTCTATAACAACAATTTGATTGATGTTAACCGCAAGTTAAGTGTGAACTTTAATGAAGCAGATGTTTCTGTTATTTTTGACTTTCTCAAAAAAGAGACGGGGTATGACTATAAAGTTGTAGATAAGCAAGTAATTATATCTCCTTCTAGTTTTGCAGATAGTGAAGTAGACTCGGCTAAAAAAGATGCTGGTGTACAAACTAAACAGTCTAAATTAGTAGAAGTTAAAGGTAAAATTATCTCTTCTGTAGATTCGTTACCTATTATTGGCGCCTATATTATGGTAAAAGGTACTAAAATTGGTGCTGCTACTAATTTAGATGGGGAGTACGTATTAAGAGTTCCTAGTAACTCAACAAAAATTGTAGTCTCTTGTCTTGGTTATGAAAAACAGGAGTTAGACTTTAATGCTTCTAATATATCTGGGCTTAAGGTTATTATGCTAAATGAATCTACACAGTATTTAAATGAGGTAGTTGTGCAAGGTTATGGCGCTACCACTGTGAAAGATGCTACGGGAGCTGTATCTAGACTTACTGTAAAGGAGATTGAGTCTGTTCCTATGGGCTCTTCTATTCAGAGTATGTTGCAAGGTAGAGCTGCTGGTGTAAACGTAATGATACAATCTGCCTCACCTACCTCTCCGGTAAGTGTTACTATTAGAGGTGTCTCTACGCTTTCTAGTTCTGGCACTCAACCTTTATGGGTTATAGATGGTGTCCCAGATTACTCTTCAAACACTTCGGGAGATATTACTAACTCTCTGTTCAATTTAAATCTAACAGATGTAGAGAGCATAGATATTTTAAAAGATGCTTCTGCTACTGCTATCTATGGTTCAAGAGCAGCCAATGGTGTTGTGATGATTACAACTAAAAGAGGTGTTAAGGGTCAAGCTCCTACAATTGAAGTAAACGTTAAGACGGGTTCCCAAAAAATAAATTCAAACGATCTTAAGACGTTTAATGTAGATGAGTATAAGAGTTTTACCGAAACTCTTGCAAGACAAAGGACAAATATAGACGGCACAATTGGTTATAGTGAGAAGTTCTACATAGATGAAACTCAATTTAACAAAATTGGAACCAGCCAATGGACTCCAGAGATGCTTAAAATGAGACCCGATGCCTATATGAATGGCAACACAGATTGGTGGAAAGAGATGACTCAGCTAGCTACCACAAGCCAGATAGATCTCTCTGTAAGAGGTGGAACCGAAGCTACAAGTTACTATCTATCTTTTGGTTATACAGATGTTAACGGCGTAATTAAAGGTGGTAAAAGCAACCTTTACAATGGCCGTATGAATTTTGAAACCAAAGTTGGTAAAGCAGTTAAAATTGGAATGAACCTATACGGTTCTACTAGAATTGCTAATAATAAAGATGCACTTTTAACTTCAATCCCACGTTTTAGACCAGATTTTGAGGCCTATAACCCAGATGGGAGCATAAATATTGTTCCAACTAATACCACTATTGAGAACCCATTCATTACTCTCAATAACAGAAATAATGGCGAGGGTAAGAACCTTAATGGAACAGCCTATTTGGAGTTAGCTTTAATGCCAGGATTAAAATTTAGATCGGCAGGAACTATTAACTACTCTAACTCAACTACCGATAGGTTTAATAAAAAAGGAACTCAAGGGTATAACTCGGCATACAACT
>JAQVZL010000045.1 GCA_028708215.1 Bacteroidales bacterium | reverse complement strand
AGCTAACAGCTAGCAGCAAATAGCTAATAGCTAATAGCCAATAGCATTATAAGAAATTTCATAAATAAAATAATCATTATTATGGGAAGCGAAGCTATGTGGGAAACTTTAGTCTGGGATTTGTAGTTTGGAGGTTACTCTTTCTCTATGCGAAGCTGTTGGATGTAATTTCCCTCTTTTTGAATTCTTACAAAGAGGGTAACTCTAAATTTATTACCACCAGCATTTAGATTTCCAATGGCATATTTCATAGATGCTTTGCCAGATTTATATGCAATTGTAAAGACTTTAGGGGAATATTCATTGAAAAACTCTTTGAGAATCTGTTTTGCTTGCTGTCTGCTGCATACATTAGAGATACCTAGAACATCAACCTCTAAGTTTGGAGCAAACCAAGCCGAAAGCCTTTCGGAATCGCCATTTTGAATATATTTAGAGATAGGTACAAACACATCCTGGTCTTGTTGAGCAGGTAGGGCTTGAATTGATACAAAAAGTGTTATTAATAAAATTAAACTTTTTTTCATAATACTTCTTTAGTTCCTTTATTACTTAGTTTTAGCAAAAACCAAGCCATCTAAGTTTAAGCTAAAATTAACATAAATTCCCGACAAGTATCAAATAAATAGTAATTTTGCAAGAAGTTATTATAGTTAAGTGTAAATATAATTAAAGTAGTTGAGTGAATATAGAGCTATTACTAACCGGAAAGACAGATTTGGAATATCTAAAAAAAGGTATTTTTCTTTATGAGAAGAGGCTAAAGCATTACTGTAACTTTAATCGTATAGAGATTCCCCAACTTAAGCGTGTCTCTTCTTTAAAAGAGAATCAAATAAAGATAAAAGAGGGGGAGTTAATTCTTAAAAACATTTCGGACCAAGATGTTCTAATTCTTTTAGACGAGCGAGGAGCTAAAATAAGTTCTCAAGATTTTGCTCAAAGGATTGAAAACTGGGCTGTAAGAGGGATAAAAAAAGTTATATTTACAGTTGGTGGTGCATATGGTTTTAGTGAAGAGGTATATGAAAGAGCTAATGGAATGATTTCACTCTCAAATATGACTTTTTCACACCAAATGGTTAGATTAATTTTTGTAGAGCAGTTATATAGAGCTTTCACAATAATCAAAGGAGAGCCCTACCATCATAAGTGATTAATTAGAGCTTAAAGAATGAATGCAAAAAAAATTACAGCAGAGGCCATAAAGAAAGTAGTGAGCAAAAAGGTCACGGTGTTGTGGATTGTTGCACTCCTTCTTACTCTTGCCTCTTTCATGGAGTTTTATAGTGCTGAATCTTTAGATAGAGAAGTTTCTAGGTTAGAAAATCTTATTCATAAGAGACAAGAGATATTAGAATCTTTTGCTCAGAAAACATTAGATGCACCTAACGATCAGTTTATCTCTTTCCCAGATTTTCCAGAAGATATGGTCATCTACAGATATTTTAATGATACTGTTCAATCTTGGATAAATCAGCTCCCTCTTGCAAACGACGAGATTGAGTTCTTCCCTTTCGGATATAGAATGAACCATTTGAATAGCAGGGTTGTAACAAATACTCCCTTGGCTTATTTAAGGCTTACAGAGCAGTACGTTAATTTAGGATCTGCATGGTATGTTGTAAATGTTTATGTAAAAGAGAACCAAACTGTGGTTGCAGCTCTTTTAATTCAAACAGATTATCCTACAGAGAATGCGACCTTAAGTAATAAGATTAACCCAAACTTCTCTCTTGCAAGAAAGCTCTCTATAGTGCCAGTAACTTATGATGAATCATATATTGTTCATGGTAAAGATGGAGGTGTTCTTTTCTCGGTCTTAAAAATGCTTCCTTCTAAAACAGAAGAGGCTGGTGTTATTTTAAGATGGATTGCTATTCTTTTTGTTATTTTCGCACTCTTTTGTGCTTTGAGGCAAAATAGAACTATTAAAAATTTCTTTGCCATAGTTGTTGGATTGGTTGTAGTTCGGTTTGTTGCGCTCTACCAAGCTAAAGAGCTCCAGGGGGAGTTGGAAATTTTTTCTCCTAACCTTTATGCAGATTTTGGCCTCTTTAGCTCTTTAGGCGATTTACTCATTAACAATTTTCTTATAGCGCTTCTTGTTGTCTCTCTATTTATGGTGAGAAAAAGCATGGTTAAAATTTTATTTAACTCTAAATCTAAGTTAAAGAAAGTTGTTTTAGCTACTCTCTTTTTAACTATTCCACTAGTTTTAATCCCCTATATTCATTATACTTTTCACTCTCTTATACTAAATTCTAATATTGTTTTAGAACCCTATAGAATAGATGAAATAACTTTCTACTCTATTTTAGTATATATTTCATTCTCGGCCCTTTTTACAGCTCTCCTTTTTTCTTTGCATTTACTAAATCTTTTTGTCTCTAGATCTAAAAGAGTACGGCTACTTGGCCGAAAGCCAATTTTGATTTATATAGTAATTATCTCTCTTTATACTCTCTTTACTGTGACTATTTTTGGTTCAAATAAGGAGTTCAATAGAAATCGAGTGTTAACTACAAAGATGTCCGTAGAGAGAGATCTAAATATGGAGTTGCAACTTATTGGTTACGAGAAGTTTATAGAGCAAGACCCTATGATAGCAATGTTGGTTACTATGAGTGAAGATATTGATGTTATTAATAAAAATTTATATGTAGTTCATAATAGATTAACAGAGGCCTATTTTTGGAATATATTACAGCGTTACGATATGAGGCTTATACCTTGTTTAGATAACACCGTTCTTATAACAGATATCTCTGTAGATGCTCCTCCACAACACTGTAATAGTTATTATGAAACAGAGATAGCCCGTTATGGAATGCAGTTGAGTGAGAATTCAAGATTCTTCTATATGAACAATTATAATGGAAGAGTTAGTTATTTGGGTGTTTTTAGTTATTATAAACTGGGTAGAGAGTATAGGCTCTATATTGAGTTAGACAGTAAGTTTTTACGGGAGTCTATAGGGTATCCAGATTTACTTATGGATCATAAAAACATAGAAGGGTTCAATATCCCATCTGGCTATTCTTATGGGAAATATTTAAATAGCCGGCTTGTATCTTATGGGGGGCTCTATAACTATCCAATTTACAGAGACAAAGAATTTGAGCTTGGATATCAAGTAGATAGTAGAGAGGGGTATATTCATTTTATAAACAAAATTTCAGACGAGAATTTAATAATTATGTCTAGGCCAGAGAGGCCTATCTTCCCTTATTTAGTCTCCTTCTCTTATTTAATGCTCTTTTACTCTCTATTTATACTAGGCTTTTTGCAAATTAGAGATTTAAATTTCTACTACAATGTACCTAGTAACTCTTTTAGATGGAAGATAATGGTTCTTATTATAGGGTCTTTAGTTTTTGCACTATTGGCATTAGGAGCAGGAAGTATCTGGTTCTCTATTAGGTATTTTAAGCAAAACACTAGAGTACAAATGGAAGAGAAGATGAACTCGGTACAGAGCACTCTCTCTTATCGTAGTAAATTTGCTCAAAGATATAACGACCCACAATTTAACAACCTAGAACTTTTAGAGGTTATGAACCGTCTCTCTAATACTGCCCAAGTAGACATTAATGTATATAGAGCAGATGGTTTGCTACTAAGAACTACTCGCACAGAAATATTCGATAGGTTCCTTTTAGGCTCTAGAATGAATGCAAATGCATTCCAAGAAATTGTACACAATAATAGAAAGCAGTTTATTCATAAAGAGAGATTAGGAGAGCTCACCTACTACTCTTTATATGCACCTCTTTTCAATGTAGATGGTAAACTTATTGCAATAGTAAATATTCCATATTTTTCTAGGGAGCACGATTTTAAAAAAGATGCCTCTTCAATAATTGCAGCTATAATAAATGTTTACATACTCCTATTGATTGGAGCAATATTTATTGGTATAACGTTATCTAATTCAATTTCACGCCCTTTAATTGAGATTAGCCGTAAGATGCAGTTATTAGATATTTCTGAAAAACCTGAGTATATCAACTATACAAATAAAGATGAATTAGGAATTTTGGTGGCTGCCTACAATAAAATGGTAGACGATGTGAATGAAAGCACAATGCGGCTTGCTCAGGGAGAGAGGGAGCAAGCTTGGAGAGAGATGGCCAGGCAAATTGCACACGAAATTAAGAACCCTCTTACTCCTATGAGGTTGAGTATCCAACATATGGTAAGGTTAAAAGATAGAGGTGTAGCCGATTGGCCAAAGAGATTTGATGCTTTAGCAAATTCATTAATAGAGCAGATAGATATTCTATCTGATGCAGCAAGCGAATTCTCTAGTTTCTCTAGGTTTTACTCAGAAGATTTAAGTAATTTCGATATTAATAGATTAATTAGGGAGCAAATAGTTCTCTTCAATACTAGAGATAACATCTCTATCTCATTTGTTAGTAATGCTAGAGACGCATTTATATTAGCTAGAAAAACTCAACTTACAAGGGTCTTTGTAAATCTATTCTCAAATGCTGTTCAGGCAGTGGAGAATGATGATTGTGGTAAAATAAGAGTGACCTTAGATAAGTGTGAGAAGTTCTACTGCGTTAAAGTAGAAGATAGTGGTGCCGGGGTGCCGAGTAGCTTAACCCACCGCCTATTTAAGCCAAACTTTACAACAAAATCTGGTGGCACAGGGTTGGGGCTTGCAATTTGCCGTAGCATTATGGAGCAGAGCCAGGGAGAGATTCACTATGAAGTCTCTAAAGATCTTGGTGGTGCATCATTTATAGTGAATATCCCAGCTAAAATTCATTCGGCTTAGTAGAGCACTATTTTTGACGGAGGAAAATTTGCAATGGCACTCCGCAAAAATCAAATTTTGAACGGAGCTTGTTTTCAAGAAATCTTTTGTAATCTTCTCTTACATATTGTGGTAAATTGCAGAAAAATGCAAAAGCGGGTGAGGGAGTTGAAAGTTGTGTTACATATTTAATTTTTACGTACTTCCCTTTTATTGCTGGAGGTGGGTGATTTTCAATTTCTGGGAGCATAGCGTCGTTAAGTTTAGATGTGGTTACTCGCCGCTTTCTATTGAGGTAAACTCTTGCGGCTTGGTTAAGAACATCTAAAATTCTCTGTTTATTTATTACAGATGTGAAAATAATAGGAATATCATTAAAAGGTGCAATTTTATCCATAATTGTTTTAGTAAATTCCTTCATACTATTACTCTCTTTATCTTGAATAGTATCCCATTTATTTACAACAATTACACACCCTTTACGGTTTCTAATTATTAGGTTAAAGATAGAGAGATCTTGTTGCTCTATACTATCTTTTGCATCTACCATAAGTATGCATACATCTGAATACTCAATAGCCCTTATAGATCTCATAACTGAGTAGAACTCAAGATCTTCTTTAACTCGGTTCTTTTTTCTTAGCCCAGCTGTATCTACTAGCATAAACTCATGACCAAACTTGTTGTAGTAAGAAGAGATAGAGTCTCTTGTGGTACCAGCCACGGGAGTTACAATGTTTCTCTCTTCACCTAGAAGTGCATTAGTAAGAGAAGATTTCCCTACGTTTGGTTTGCCCACAATTGCTATATGAGGTAAATCTTTAACCTCTTCTCTCTTAATTTCTTCTGGAGGGAGCATCTCTATTACCTTATCTAGAAGGTCTCCTGTTCCACTACCATTTGCAGATGCTATTGCCCAAGGTTCTCCCAGCCCAAAGGCATGGAATTGATGAATATCAAACATTTTATCTCCAGTATCTACTTTGTTCACTGCAACAATTACTGGTTTATTTGTTCTTCTAAGAATATCTGCAATAGAGTTATCGTAATCTGTAATTCCTGTGTTTACATCACACATAAACAGTATTAAATCACTCTCTTCAATTGCAAGTAAAACTTGTTTTCTTATTTCATCTTCAAAAACATCGTCTGAATTAACGGCGTATCCACCAGTGTCAATAACCGAGAACTCCCGGCCATTCCAATCTGAGGTTCCATAATGACGGTCGCGGGTTACTCCTGCAACCTCATCTACAATGGCTTGCCTCATTCCTACCAATCTATTAAAAAGGGTAGACTTACCCACATTAGGGCGTCCTACTATAGCTACTATACTCATAATAGCAGCAAAGGTAATTAATTATTACAATAATTTAATCTCCGCAGCAGCAGGAGTGTGAAGAACAACCTTCAGTTGGGCTATATGAAACTTGTGGAGTTTTCTTTTTTCTCCATAGTGCCTTTTCTTCTCCCTTAGCGCATCTTAACCCTTTTTTTCTCATCTCTTTGTTGCGCCCTACTTCTGTCTCGGGAAATTCGCCATCTTTTCTAAATATTATATTAAAAGACATTAGAAAAATTGCAATTGCCAATATGGCTATAGAAATAAATATTAGTGACATTTTTAAATATATTTAATACATTTATTTTTTGGTAGCAGAGGAAAATCTGTAACTTGAATAACTGGAGGAATTTGGGCAGCTTTAAATTCAGAGTTTTTGTTTAGTCTAACTATTCTCTCTACAATTATTCTCTCTGCTCCATTCTCAATTAGCTCTTCGGGTTTTTTCCCCTCTTCTAATAACGCATGCAAAATTGGATCCAAAATAGAATATTCTGGAAGAGAATCGCTATCTTTTTGGTTGTCTCTAAGTTCTGCCGAGGGCTCTTTTGTGATAGTAGATTCTGGGATTATTTTACCTCTACAATTAATGTAATGGGCAATATTATAGGCTTGGAGTTTATAAACATCGCCAAGAACCATAATGGCTCCACAAAGATCTCCATAAAGGGTTCCGTACCCCATAGCTAATTCACTTTTATTTGAGGTGTTTAGTAGTAGAGCTCCACTATTATTAGAGTATGCCATTAAAATATTACCTCTTATTCTAGCCTGTAAGTTTTCTGAAGTAATTCCTTTAACAT
This sequence comes from Bacteroidales bacterium, assembly GCA_028708215.1. Lineage (GTDB taxonomy): Bacteria > Bacteroidota > Bacteroidia > Bacteroidales > UBA932 > Bact-08. Next base: position 8,587 of record JAQVZL010000045.1, on the reverse strand, counting down.
CTCCATTAAAAAGCTGGTCTAGCTCTTTCATGTATCTATTGTAAATTGCCTCAATAGGTACTATACTATGCTTTACTCCAAGGTTGGCCGCAAGCTCTACAGCATCTGTAACAGAGTGAACTGTAGAGAAGGGAGATGGCATTAAAATGCCGTGTACGTTCTCTTTACCCAAAGCCTCTGCTGCAATTGCCATTACAACTGCAGAGTCTATCCCACCAGAAAGCCCTAAAACAGCTCTCTCTTTTCCTTGATTGTGAAAAAATAGAGAGAGACCCTTTACAAGGTTTCCATATAGTATGTCAATATTTGTGTTGAACATTATTAAAAGATGAAACTAGTACTAATAGATTGGTAATTATAGACTTTGTCAATAACATCGGCAAATATATCTGCAACAGATAGTACTTTAATCTTTGTCATATCTTTGTCTGGGCTAGGTTTTACAGGAATTGTGTCTGAGATTATTACCTCTTTTAGGTCTGATTTAGCTATTCTTTCAAATGCAGGGCCAGATAGAACTGCATGTGTTGCAAGCGCTCGAATACTAATAGCTCCTTTTTCCATAAGCATATCGGCAGCTTTAGTAATAGTTCCTGCTGTATCTATCATATCGTCTATAATCACAATGTTTTTTCCCTCTACATCTCCTATAGCAGTCATAGAGCCAACAACATTGGCTTTCTCTCTAGATTTATGACAAACAATTAGAGGGCACCCAAGAATTCTGGCATAGGCATTTGCTCTTTTAGCACCACCCATATCTGGAGACGCAATAGAGAGATTTGTTAGTTTTAAATCTCTTAAATATGGTAAGAAAATAGAGCTAGCATAAATATGATCTACAGGAAAATCAAAGAACCCTTGAATTTGATCTGCATGAAGGTCGGCAGTCATAACACGGTCGCAACCTGCTGCTTTTAAAAGGTTTGCTACCATTTTTGCTCCTATTGGAACTCTTGGCCGGTCTTTTCTATCTTGCCGAGCCCATCCAAAGTAGGGGATTACTGCAATAACCTTGTATGCACTTGCTCTACGGGCAGCATCTATCATTAAAAGAAGTTCAAAAAGATTTTCTGTTGGAGGGATTGTGCTTTGAACAATGAACACTGTAGCCCCTCTTACACTCTCTTCAAAGGCGGGCTGAAATTCACCGTCACTAAAAACGGTTACAGTAGATTTCCCTATTTCAAGTTTAAGCGACGAAGCAATTTTCTCTGCAAGATAGCGAGAACTCCTGCAAGAAAATATCTTTATCTTATGCTGATGATCCATGGTTAAGAGTTTATATTATTTATAAGTTTTTCAATGTAATCAAGAATCTTATCTCTGCCAAAACCAGTTTCGGCAGAAGTTGCAAAAAATGGGGGGAGCTCTTCCCAGTATTGCAGAAGAGTAGTGTTGTTTCGCTCTATCTGCCTATCTAAGGCATTTACACCTTGTTTGTCTGTTTTGGTGTAAATTATTGAGAAAGGGACCCCTGCTTCTCCCAACTTATTTATAAAATTAAGATCTATTGTTTGGATATCGTGTCTAGAGTCTATAAGTACAAACAGATTTAATAACTCTTTAGAACCGTTTAGATATCCATGATTTATATTGGCTAAGTTTTCTCTCTCTTTTTTAGAGACTTTTGCATATCCGTAACCTGGTAGGTCTACTAAGTACCAAGATTCGTTTATCATAAAATGGTTTATCAATCTTGTCTTGCCTGGTTTTGAGGAGGTATGGGCTAGTTTTCCTACGTTGCAAAGCATGTTTATTAAAGAAGATTTTCCAACATTTGAACGCCCTATAAAGGCAAACTCGGGCAATCTCTGTTTTGGCCTATCATCCAGCTTTTTACTGCTGCCTGCGAATATTGCTTGACTTATTTTCATAGCTAAATTAATAGTACAAAGGTACAATTTTATTGCTTATATTTGTGTGAAAGAGATATAAAATAGTTAATAATGGCTAATAGAGAGATTATAAGCTTAAGGGAGCTTCAAGAGAGAATCAAGAGATCTGTAGAGGGGGCGGTTCCAGGGAAGTTGTGGATTAGAGCAGAAACGGGCGATGTTAAGTTCCATTCAGCCGGCCACTGTTATATAGATTTAATAGATAAAGAAGAGAGAGGAGCCGTAAGAGCAAAAGTTCAGGCAATTATTTGGGCATCAACTTTTAGAGTTATTCGTCCCTATTTTGAAACCACCACAGGAAGGCAGTTAGAGAGAGGTCTCTCTATTCTAGTAAATGCAGTGGTTCAATATTCGCCACTCTACGGTCTCTCTATTGTTATATATGATATAGACCCATCTTTTACAATAGGGGAGCAGGAGCTTAAAAGACAGCAAACTATTGCTAAGTTAAAAGAGGAGGGAATGTTTGGGATAAACTCATCTATTCCTATAACTCCTTTACCTAGAAATATTGCAGTAATCTCTTCGGAAACAGCAGCTGGTTATAGAGATTTTATGAAACAGCTTCATGAAAATGATTATGGTTTTGTCTTTAATACTACACTTTTTCCGGCACCAATGCAGGGGCAAAGTGCACCAGCAGGAATTATTGCAGCAATGGAGAAGGTGGCAGAAAATTTACAAAACTTTGATTTACTACTTATAATAAGAGGAGGTGGGGCCAATCAAGATTTAATCTGTTTTGACAATTATGAGTTATCTTTAAATATAGCTCAGTTTCCACTACCAGTAATAACGGGAATAGGGCACGACCACGATATTCACATTGTAGATATGATTTCACATACTACAGTAAAAACCCCTACGGCAGCAGCAGTTTTTATTCTAGAGTTATTTATTGCCCAAGAGCAGCAGCTCATCTCTACTACAAGAAGGCTTTTTCTCTCTTTACAAGGGAGAGTAGATAGTGAGCTCTCAAAAATAGAGAGAGTAAAAGAGAAAATTGCCTCTATAACAGCTGCGCGCTTTAGAGAAGAGGAATATAGAGCAGATTTAAATGAAAAGAGGGTTCTTGCTGCCAGCCCTCTCTTAATTTTAGAGAAAGGGTTTTCATTAGTTTTAAAAGAGGGTAAAAGAGTCTCTTCGGCCTCTGAACTTAAAGAAAATCAAGAGATAGCTCTTCTCTTAAAAGATGGGAAAGTAATTTGTAATATAAAATCGATAGAAAATGAAAAAAGATAAAGAGAGCTCGTTAACATACAAAGAGGCTCTTTCAGAGCTAGAGGAGTTAGTAAAAAAAATAGAGAACCCAGAAACAGAGCTAGAAGATATAAGTAGAGAGGTTAAAAAGGCCTTGGAGTTAATAAAGTATTGTAGAGAGACAATTAAAGGGTATAAAGAAGAGACTTCTAAACTCATGGAGTAGTTATATTATGGAAGAGTTAAAATTATGGCAAGACGATAGTTGGTTAAAGCCTTGGAAAAAGCAAATCTGGGAGAGATACTCTAGATCTATTGTAAAGAAACAAGAGATTGCAGGTTATGGTAAGAGACTCACAGATTCTGTTAATTCTCATCTTTTTTATGGTACCTTTAATGGCCCCTCTGGTTCCTTAATTTTTAGAGAGTGGGCCCCTAATGCAACGGAACTCTATCTTATATGTGAAGCTACTAATTGGAAAAAGAGTGAAGAGTATAAATTTAAAAACAGAGGAGAAGGCAATTGGGAGCTGGTTTTAGAGAACTCAACTCTATCTCATGGGTCTCTTTATAAATGGCTTATCTTTTGGGACGGGGGCCAGGGAGAGCGAATTCCAGCATATGCAAAAAGAGTAGTTCAAGACCCAATAACAAAGCTGTTTGCTGCTCAGATATGGAATCCTAAACCTTACAAATGGAAATACTCGGCACCCAAAAAAGTAGAAAACCCACTTATTTATGAGGCTCATATTGGAATGAGTTCAGAGAAGGCCCAGGTTGCTACTTTTAATTATTTTAGAGAAAATGTTTTGCCAATAATAGCAGATTTGGGCTACAACACAATTCAGCTTATGGCGGTTCAGGAGCACCCCTATTACGGCTCTTTCGGCTACCAAGTGTCTAGTTTTTTTGCTGTTAGCTCGCGCTTAGGTACTCCAGAAGAGCTCAAAGAACTTATAGACGAAGCTCACTCAAGAGATATTGCAGTAGTATTAGATATTGTTCATTCACACTCTGTTTCTAATGTGCTGGAGGGGCTATCTTATTTCGATGGCACAGAAGATCTCTATTTTCATTCAGGAGATAGAGGCTACCACCCTGCATGGCAATCGCGCTGTTTTAATTACGGGAAAGAGGCTGTGCAATTGTTTCTTCTCTCTAATTGTAAATATTGGTTAGAGGAGTTTAAATTTGATGGTTTTAGGTTCGACGGAATTACAAGCATGATTTATCTAGACCATGGGCTTGAAAAAGATTTTAATGGGTATGAATGTTATTTTAATGGTAATCAAGATTTAGATGCTTTGGTTTATCTTACTTTGGCAAACGAACTCATAAAAGAGATAAACCCTAACGCCATTACTATTGCCGAGGATGTAAGCGGCATGCCTGGCCTTGCTGCTCCTTTAAAAAGTGGAGGTATAGGGTTCGATTTTAGAATGAGTATGGGAGTGGCAGACCTTTGGATAAAATGGATTAAAGAGAGAAGAGACGAAGATTGGAACATGGGAGAACTCTTCTATGAATTAACACGTAAAAGAGAAGATGAAAAGACCATTAGCTATGCCGAGTGTCATGACCAAGCCATGGTGGGAGATAAAACAATTATTTTCCGTCTGTTAGATAGCGAGATGTACACCTCTATGAGCAAAGCAACCCCATCATTAACTGTAGATAGAGGTATTGCTCTTCATAAAATGATTAGGCTAATTACAATAGCCACCTCTGGAGACGGTTACCTAAACTTTATGGGAAATGAGTTTGGGCATCCAGAGTGGATAGATTTTCCCAGAGAGGGCAATAATTGGTCTTATAAGTTTGCACGTAGGCAGTGGTCTTTAGCTTTTAATGAAGAGTTAAGATATTCATACCTGTTTAAATTCGATAGGGCTATGATAACTATGGCAAAGGTGGCCGAGTTCTTTTCAGAAAAATGCGACTCTCTTTACCAACATAATGAGAGGCAACTACTTATATTTAAGCGAAGCAATTATATTTTTGCCTTTAATTTTAGCCCTTTGGTCTCCTATCCAGATTTGATTTTTAATGCCCCTGCGGGTAGCTATAAAATTATTTTAGATTCAGACCACCCCTCCTTTGGTGGCTTTGGGAGAAACCATCAGGAGTCAATTCATATAACACAGTACGTCAATGGAGTTAATAATCTCTCGCTCTATTTGCCTTCGCGCTGTGCTTTGGTATTAAAAAAGCAGGAGGAGTAATTTTTTATACTTTTATTTTGTAACTTGCACAACAAATATTGATAGAATGGCATACCTTGAGTTTAATAAAAAAGAGTTAGTAAATCTTGAATATTCTTTAAAAAGAGAATACTTATCTACAAATAATTCAGGTGGTTACCTAAATACCACCATATCTGGGTGTAATACAAGAAAGTATCACGGTCTGCTAGTATTACCTATAAAAGAGTTTAATAATGATAAACATGTTCTGCTCTCTTCACTAGATGAGACTCTTATACAGCACAACAAAGAGTTTAATTTAGGTATTCACTGCTATGGAGAGGTATATGAACCAAGAGGTCATAAATATATTGTAAATCTTGAGATAGATAAGCTAGTAGCTATTACCTATGCAGTTGGAGGTATGGTTTTAAGAAAGACTATGATGTTCTCCAATAAAGAAGAACAAATGTTTATCTCTTATACTTTGCTAGATGCTCACTCCCCAACAACTTTCAGATTGAAACCATTTTTAGCTTTCAGGCATATTCATGCTCTCTCAAAGGCTAATTCAGAGGCAAATACTAAATATCAAATGATAAAAAATGGTAGGAGTTTCTCTATGTATAAAGAGGGGCCAACTTTGCATTTACAGTTAAACGTAGAGAGTGAATTTATCTCTAACCCAGATTGGTACTACAATATAGAGTATAAAGAGGAGAGCCGTAGAGTTTTTGAATCTAAAGAAGATCTATTTGTACCTGGTTATTTTGAGATGCCTCTTAAAAAAGGAGAGACTGTAATTTTTTCTGCTTCACTTAAAGAGGAAGATCCAGTTAAATTAAAATCTAAATTTGCTAAGAACCTTAAACTAAAAAACCATAGAGATAGTTTTCTAAATTGTCTTAAAATATCTGCAAATCAATTTATTATAACAAGGGATGGCTACTCTTCTCTCTATGTTGGATACCCTTGGTTAGAAGAGGGAGTTAGAGACACCTTAATTTATCTTCCAGGCCTTACCCTCTGTGCAAACGAAGATCTTGATAGCTTTGAAGCCGTTTTAAAATCTCTTTTAAAGAGCAAGAGAAGAGAGCTTTTAGAGACAAGTAATCAAGTAGATGTACCCTTATGGTTATTTTGGACTCTACAGCAATATGCAGCATATAAGAAAAATGAAAAGGCTATCTGGAAAGATTATGGGGCACTGTTAAAAGAGATTCTATACTCTTACAAAAGAGGTAGTCGTAAAAACATTATAATGCACCAGAATGGGCTTCTTTGGGGCGAACAAAGAGGAGTAGCACTTACCTGGATGAACGCCTATGTAAATGGAACTCCAATTACAGAAAGAGCTGGATATCAAATAGAGGTGAACTCTTTGTGGTATAATGCAATATGTTATGCTGTTGAGCTTGCAAAAAATGCTGGAGAGAGTGATTTTGTAGAGGAGTGGTTAGAGGTAATTAATAAAATAGAGAAAAATTTTATTAGAGCATTTTCAATTGAGGGAAGAGATTATTTAGCAGATTATGTTGGCCCAGCAGGTCAGAATAAGTTTTCTAGACCTAACCAAATGTTTACCTGTGCTTTCAACTATTCTCCGTTAACAGAAGAAGAGAAAGCAATGGTTTTAAAAAATATTCAAAAAGAGCTACTCACTGTAAAAGGGGTTAGAACTCTCTCTCCTAAAAATTCGCGCTTTAAAGGAGAATACGATGGAGATCAAGTGAGCAGAGATATGGCCTATCACCAGGGAACAGCTAGAGTTTGGCTTCTCTCTTTTTATATTGAAGGGATGTTTAAACTTTATGGAAAAGACTTTGTAAGTAGAGCAACAGACATTTTGGAGGTTTTTGAAGAGGAGATATTAACTCACTCTATTGGCTCTATATCTGAAGTGTATGATGGAGACCCTCCTCATCAAGCTCATGGAGCTACCTCCTATTCTGGCTCGGTGGCAGCACTACTAAAAATAATAAAATTGATTGAAAAATATAACCGAATGGAATTATGAAGGTACTAATGTTTGGCTGGGAGTTTCCACCCCATATTTCTGGAGGGCTCGGAACAGCTTGCCAAGGTCTAACAACTGGGCTTGCAAACTGTGAAACCGAGGTTCTGTTTGTGATGCCATCTGCCTCTGGAGATGAAGACCAGAGCTCTGTAAATATTATAGATGCAAGTGATATTGAAACCTCAGAAACATGTAGAGATGTTAAAGAGTTTTTAGATAAAGTGCAATTTATAAAGATTGGATCTAATCTTGTACCTTATTTAGATCCAGAGCTTTTTACAGAGGTAGTTACCCAAGAACAAGAGAGAGAGATAGAGGAGTTTAAGTTAAGCTTAGGAGAGAAATATAAGTTCTCTGGGAAATATGGTAAAAACCTTATGGAAGAGGTTGCTAGATATGCTTTAGTTGCTGGAGAGATAGCTCTTCGCGAAGAGTTTGATATTATTCATGCCCACGATTGGCTCACATATATGGCAGGAGTAACTGCCAAAAGAATTAGTGGAAAACCTCTTGTTGTTCATATGCATGCTACAGAGTTTGATAGGAGTGGCAAAAATATTAACAGCGAGGTTTACAATCTTGAAAAGAGGGGTATGAGTGAGGCCGATAAGGTAATAGCAGTGAGTAATTTAACTCGTAATATAATTATAAATAATTACGGGATAGACCCTTCAAAAGTAGTTACAGTTCATAATGCAGTAGATTTCCAAGACTCTAAAGCAGTAGAGATAGAGAGAGGCGTTCCAGAAAAAATTGTAACATTTCTGGGCAGAATTACATACCAAAAAGGGCCAGAATATTTCATAGAGGCTGCCCACAAAGTTCTAAAGAGATATCCCAATGTTAGATTTGTAATGGCAGGTAGTGGAGACCTACTCAATAGGTCTATTAAAAGAGTAGCAAAACTAGGAATCTCACATAAGTTTCACTTTACAGGTTTTCTTAGAGGTAGAGAGGTTCAAGAGATGTTTGCCTACTCAGATATATATATAATGCCCTCTGTTTCTGAGCCTTTCGGAATTTCTCCCCTAGAGGCTATGCAGGCAAATGTGCCCACTATTATCTCTAAACAGAGTGGGGTTGCCGAGGTGTTAAACCACGCAATAAAAGTAGATTTTTGGGATATAGATGCAATTGCCGATTCTGTTTACGGTTTGTTAAAATACCCAGCACTCTCTAAAATGGCAGTAAAGCACGGGTTAGACGAGGTTAATTCACTAAAATGGGATGCAGCAGCACTAAAAGTAAAGCAGGTATATAGCTCATTATTATAAAAGAAATTCAAGCAG